>CALHBL010000294.1 GCA_937930825.1 uncultured Bacteriovoracaceae bacterium | reverse complement strand
CAGTAGCGGTATATAGTCCTACCGTTTGAGTTTTCAAGAATTGAAAACTCACCTAAAGACTTGTATGCCCGAATGGTACTAAGGCTCAAGCTACGCGCCATTAGGCGTGCTGCTTGAATTCCTTTACAGTAGCGGTATATAATGACAGAGAGTCCGAAAGGGCTGAAGCTATAAGAAGCTAAATAGGCTTCTTATGTTGTGAAAGAGGTGGCATTTTGATTCGCTATTTAAATGGATTTATCATTTTATTAACTACTCTTTGTATGAGCTGTTCTTTTCCGGCCATGCGGCGCAAGTCCAGTGGGAAGAGGCCTAGGCAGGCAGCTAGAAAGTTCTTTAGCGGAGTAAAGAAGAAAGTTGCTCTTCTGACATTCTTTAATGAATCTCCCGCTGGGGGACAAGACTTAGGAGTGACTGCAACCGAGGAGTTAAGAAAAGAACTCTCTCGTACTGGCGAATTTATTGTCGATCCAATGGCCAAGAAGTTATTTGGCTCTTCTAAGGAAATCTATGCTGGTGGCGGGGTTAAATTAGTACAGCTAGCAAGAAAAGCAAAAGTGGCAGGACTAAATTTTGTGATTTTTGGTAGAGTCAAGGATGCAAGGATCAGAGAGAAAACTGATGAAATTGGAGTTATTCGAGAAACTAAATCATATACAGAGTCTAAAGTTGAAATTCGCCTCTTTGATGTAAATTCTAATAAAGAGATTTTTACTGATGTAATAAAGGGATATGCAGATGATTCAAATTACCGTTTCTTTCAAGGAAGTCGGGAGTCTAAGCTAACTTACAGAAGGCAACTTCTTCGCTACGCTGTTAGAGTAGCGGTGAGGAAGTCAGTACCGCGAATTATCGATATATCAACCAAGCTTGATTGGAGTGGGCGAGTAGCAAGAATTCTTGGTAATCGCATCTATCTTAACTCGGGAAGAAAGTCAGGTTTGCAAATTAGTGATATCTTAAAAGTGATAACAGAAGGGCAAGAAATTTTTGATCCCGAAACCGGTGCACTGATTGGTGTTTCAAAGGGTGAAGTAAAAGGAACAATTGAAGTTATTGATTACTTCGGACCAGATGGCTCGATCGCAATTCTTCACTCCGGTGGCTCTGTTGTTGAGGGTGACTTCGTACAGCTCTATTAAGTTATTGATGTGAGGCATATTTGAACTTCTATAATCTATTTAAAAACCTGGCCTTTAAAGTTGATGCCGAGTTTGCTCATAATCAAAGTATTTCACTTCTTTCTACATTTCCAGAAACGATAGGGGGACTTTATAGTTTTGATAAAGACCCTCGCTATGATACCTCTCTAACTTTGAAAGATGGAAATCGCTGGAGTTTTCCTGTTGGCTTGGCGGCAGGTTTAGATAAGAATGCCGAGGCAATTGATTTCTTCACTAAAATTTCCTTTGGTTGCGTTGAGGTTGGGACTGTGACTCCTAGGCCTCAGCTTGGAAATCCCAAGCCTCGAATGTTTCGTTTGCCAGAAGAGCAGAGTTTATTAAATAGAATGGGCTTCAATAATGCTGGCTCAGAAAAGGTCTTTAATGGTATTCAAAAATCTACTCGAAATGGTAAAGTGCTTGGAGTGAATCTGGGTAAGAATAAAGCTACCTCTCAAGAAGATGCGCCAAGAGATTATCGTCTCTTATTTGAAAAATTTTGCGAAGTATCAGATTACCTCGTCATTAATGTAAGCTCTCCCAACACGCCAGGGCTTAGGGATTTGCAGGGCCTTACTTCTTTGCGGTTAATATTTGACTCTCTAAGTGACTTACGACTTACTCAAAAAGTGCCACTCTATTTAAAAATAGCACCAGATCTCTCCTTGGAGGATATTCCTGGAATCGTAGACTTAGCAAGAAATTACGAATTAGCCGGTATTATTGCGACCAATACAACGATTCGCAAAGATATAGGAGTTGGTGGCGTTTCAGGAAAAATTTTAAGTGATAAGGCGCGCACAATGCGTGCAGAATTATTGAAGTTAATTGATAGTAGTGAAAAATTGGAAGTTATAGGTGTTGGTGGGATATCTGGTTTTGAAGACTTACTAGAGTTCTGGAAACTAGGAGGGAATGTCTGCCAAATTTACACCTCTTTCATTTATCAGGGACCAAATATTCTCAAGGATATCAATACTGGCATTATCAACTTAATGAAGCAGCAAAGTATTTACAACTTAAGTGAGCTAGTAGAGTCTCTAAGAAGTGAGTAATATTAGGACTAAATCTTCTTTTATCATTGTCATCTTTGTAATTATTTACTTCCTTAGTGCATTCTTATTTAATCTAAATGCAACGGAGATGTTTTCACTTATAAGCTATCTTCTTCTCACTTGGTTTTTAGGAATAGCATTCTTTCCTCTTTGTAAGCGGGCACTTCCGCATATGAGTAGTGCGGCCTATTCGCTTTCAAAAGTATTTGGCGTTGGCCTCTTCTTTTATATTATATGGTTATTCAATCACATTGAGATTTTCTGTGGACCTTGGACTAGTGCACTTATCTTGATGAGCATTCTTCTTATTTTTATCAAGTACCTCTGCAAAGACTATTCAAGCTTTGTTAAAGAGCATAAGAGGGAAGTGGCCTTAGTCGAATTACTCTTCTTTGGCGTCTTCTTCTTAGTTCTTATTATCTATGC
The DNA here is from genome assembly GCA_937930825.1 of uncultured Bacteriovoracaceae bacterium. GTDB lineage: Bacteria > Bdellovibrionota > Bacteriovoracia > Bacteriovoracales > Bacteriovoracaceae. The sequence goes on along the minus strand of CALHBL010000294.1, from coordinate 2,942 downwards.
CAATCATCCAGAGCTTTACTGGGGTGAGAAGCCAATGGACTTTTCTCTTCTTAACTACTTTTCTCGTTATCCCACCTTGCCTCCTGAAGATCCTTGGTTCTCAGGCCAAACCATGCACTATTACTATTGGGGGTACTTCTACCTAGCTCAACTTGCAAATATGGTTGGTTTAAACCCAGAGGTTTCTTATGGAGCTGGGCTAGCTTTGACTTCAGCTTTATTAAGTTGTGCTCTCTATAGTATCTTCTGCTTCTTTCTAAAGAGGGTCGGACTAAGAGTTTTGGGAAGTCTTCTCTTAATCTTATCTGCTAATGTTGCTCCACTCATTAATCTCCTTGGTAAGACAGTTAAATTTGATATGAGGTACTTCTGGTCTAGCACCCGTGTCTTTGCAGGCAATGGCTTTGCTGAATACCCAAGTTGGTCTTTCTTATTTGCTGATCTTCATGCTCATGTGATGAGCTATCCCTTTGCGATGAGCTTTCTTGCTCTTCTCTTGTATGGGCTGAAGTATATTTGGAAAGATTTCCGGCTCAAAAGAGACAGGTTCTTCTTTATTCTCTATGCCTTCTCCTTTAGTTTACTGCTTTTGATTAATGGGTGGGACTTTGTGATCTACTCGGTCTTGGCGAGTATTCTTTGGCTTTTACAAGCACCGAAATATTGGAAACGAATCAATTATGGCCTGAGCTTCTTCTTTGCTCATTTATTAGGTCTGGTCATAGCATCACCAATATTTTTGACCCTGCTGGGTGGAGGCGAAAAGAAAGTACTCTTAAGCTCTTTTGAAATGAATGGATGGTACTCATTATTTCTCTTCTTTGGTGGCTGGTTTTTAATTCTTCTGATGAGTACGCCCTACTTATTCAATAAGAGAAAAATAGAAAATAAGTGCTTCGTTCTTCCTTATTCTTCACTTGTTATGGCCTCTGTATTATTTATTCTAATCGCTGAAAATATAATCTTCATGGATCGTAGTAATACAATTTTCAAAACATATACTAATGTTTTTATCTGGCTGGGGATCGCTGCCATTGGGCAAGTATTTTTCATGATTGAAGAAAAAGTGAAGACTACTCTCTTTATACCTATTGGTATCATTCTCTTCTCACTATTAGTAGGATCTGGCCTTAATACTTACTCTATCCTTGAGTACTCAAAAAATCATGGAAATGGTGGAACTGGATTGAAGGGAAGCGCCTATTTGAAACGAACTCATTTTGAGTACTTTCAAATTATCGACTGGCTTAGGGAAAATACAGTAGGACTTCCTCATCTCTTAGAGAAGGATTCGCCCTCCTTTAGTCATAGCTATAGTTTAGTATCATCCCATACTGGACTTCCTTCTTATTTAGGCTGGCATAATCATGTACGCCTTAGGGGAGCTGGCCATTCTTCTATTGAGAAAAGAAGATCAATGATTGGTTACCTCTATGGGAGTTACGAGGTCATAAAGGTATTTGAAAAGTTGAGAGAAGTTGGAATAAAATTTATTGTACTAGGTAAAATGGAAAGAAGGGAGATGGATAGAAGAGGACTTGCTAAGTTTGAATCTTATCCAGACTTTTTTAAACCACTATTAAAAGTCAATAATAGAGTGGTTCTTTATGGGGTAGGGGACTATCGAAGTTACTTAAGAAGTACTAAAATAGTGGAAAAGGATGTGAATGAATAAACCACCATATAATATGAACTTTTCGATTGGATATGACCTGCGCGAGGTTCCTGAAGATGCAGTACAAATGCAAAAAGGAGTGGCGTGGTTAGAGGGAGAACTTTTAAAAGTTAGGAAGAATATCACTGTTAAGGAAATTGGCCTGGTCTCGCAAATCGGGAATTTTGCGCGGATTTTAGGTGACTTAGATCTTGCTGAGCAATCCTTTAATAAAGCAATTGAGGTTCTCGAAGAGGCAGAGCGGCCTGACCTCATCTTTGGAGTTAAGCTTCGCCTTGCTAATGTCCAGCAATTCAGAGGTGAATACCAAGAAGCCGATAAGTACTATAAAGACGCAATTGAAATCATGCGAAAATCTAATGATGAGCGAATAACGAAGTATTTAGACTATGCTCTAGAGCACTTGGCACAATCACTTTACGAACAAGAGCTCTATGATAAAAGTTTAGAATCCTATCTTGAGACCTTAGAGCATAGGCTTATAAAGGGAGATATGGACCTCATTCAAGCAGTTGAACATGCGATTGCTAAGATTCGAAAAAAACTAGCTTAAGCATAAGTTGGTCTCTCAATGTAATTAATCGGATCCTCTTTTTTGGCTTTTTGAAAACCTTTAAGCCTGAGAGCGCAAGAGTCACAAACTCCGCAGGCCGAATCCTCTCGGTCATAGCAGGACCAGCTGGATTCAAGGGGAGCTTTAAGTTCGAAAGCTTTTAAAACAATTTGCTCTTTTGACAAGTTAATGACAGGAGTGATGACTTCAATATCACCATCCTTCGTTCCTTCTTTGATTAAATTATTTAAGGCCTTATAGTAGCTCGGCCGACAGTCCGGGTAACCTGAACTATCTTCTTCAACTGCGCCAATGAAAATTTTCTTTGCACCAATAACCTCGGCCCAGCTAACGGCCATGGCAACGATATGAGTATTTCTAAAGGGAACGTAGCTATCTGGAATTTCTTCACTCTCACCAGAATACTTTTTAACATCAATAGTATCGTCAGTAAGGGATGAGCCGCCAATTTGTTTTAAGAAGCTAACATCTATAACTTTTTGAAGAGAGGGCTTTACACCATAGTGATCAGCAATTTTCTTAAAGCACTCTAGTTCTTTAGTCTGGGTGCGCTGGCCATAATTGAGATGAAGGAAAGCAAGTTTCTCATATTCGCCAGCTGCAATAGCAGCAGTGACCAGGGAGTCCATTCCACCACTTACGAGAACGACAGCAAGTTCTTTTTTCATATGGCTTCAACCTTTTCTTTAATCA
>CALHBL010000293.1 GCA_937930825.1 uncultured Bacteriovoracaceae bacterium | reverse complement strand
TCCTTACCAGTAAGATCCTTTAGACCAAGCTCTCTTCCTAAATATAAGGGGTTCTGTGGTCCCACTGTCTGGCCGATATAAACACTATGAGCTGAGCTTTCCTGATGACCTGGCACATTCCAATCAATATCAGGTTGGCCTGGGTTATTGTCTTGATGCCCTGTTTGGCCACCACCTTGATGTCCTGCTTGATTACCACCTTGACCTTGGTTGCCTCCTTGATTCCGATCCCGCGCGGGCCTAGAGTCATCAAAGTCAAAATCAAAAAGTGTGCCTGGCAGAGCAAAAGTTGTCGCCGAAACCATTAGGCATGTTGCTAGTAATGTAGTTCTTACACATTTATTCTTAAAATTTCCCATTCGAAACTCTCCCTCTCCAAAGCTAGTTATGAAGTTCATCTTCATTCTGTGCGGTTATGAAAATGTTAAGAGCAAAAGAGATGCCATGAAAAAGGGGCTAAAAGGCCAGAGTTTGGGGGCGAAGTGATCCTTTTCTATACTTGAGTAGGGCCGTTGTTACCCCAGTGGAGTTGTATCGGGACCAGTAAAGAGTATCTGACAAAAATATTGTAAGGGAAAGTTAGAATAATTTGATAGGGATTTACCCCATCACTATCGGATCTCCTGATAAACTTTATGTAAGAGGTTAAAAATTCATAAAGAGGCAACTTTATCATGAAGATATCGAAGAGATTTTTCTTAAAAGGACTATTGTCCCTTCCAATGGCCACGAAGGCATTTGGAATAACAAAAGATTCTACAAAGGATTTAGCAAAGGAAAGAGAGGCAAAAGAAGAAGGGCGCAGAGATAAACTCCGCCTCTGCTTTGGCTCTTGTAATCATCAGTCGGGCCCCCAGTCGTTCTGGCCCATTATTGCAGAACAAAATCCGGACTCTTGGTTTTGGCTTGGGGATAATATCTATGGCGACTCAGAAGACCCCTCAGTGCTAAAGGGCAAGTACAGGAGAATTCTAGAAGGCCCCTATAGAAAGTTCTTTTCTCGCTTCAAAGTAGAGGGGATCTGGGATGATCATGACTATGGTCAAAATGGTGGCGACTGGGAGTACCCGTCCAAGATAGAATCTCAAAAACTGCTCTTAGACTTCTTAGGTGTGGACGAAGAGGATGAGCGGAGGCACAGAGAGGGGGTATACTACTCTCGAATTTTTTCTGTTGGAAGAAAATCAGTGAAGGTTTACTTCTTAGACTGTCGTTACTTTAAGGACGCAAGCAGTGGTGAGGACGATGCTCTTCTAGGGCAAGCTCAATGGCAGTGGTTGGAAAACGAAATTGCCACTTCAACAGCTGAAGTGAATTTATTCGTTAGTCCTATAGGAGTTTTACTGAATCGTCTCTTTGTCACTGAAGATTGGTACGAGTACTCAGCTGAACGCAGAAGGTTACTGGATCTTATCGGTAAGCATGATCTTAGTGGCACCTTCTTCTTATCCGGAGATAAGCACTTTGGCGCTGCTATTAAGAGGAGCTCAAAAAGAATAGGAAAGAAGAAAGTTGATTATTACGAGTTTCAAAGCTCAGGGCTTACCCATGGTTTAAGGAAGGAGCTTAATATCCCTGTAAAAACAACCTATGGTAGGAAGAATGTTGTGACCACCAGAAATTTTGGGCAAATTGATTTCCTTGAAGTTAAGGGCCATCTTCATATGATCTGGACTCTACACTCGCTAACGGATAAGAATCTAAAAGTAATAAGAAATTTTCAGCTTGATGAGCGCCTTTGGCGCATGCTCTAGTTTTTAGAGGTAGGTCCTAGGAAATAGTGTTTATTCTTTAGTCAGTACAGTGAAGTTTTTTTAAATAAATACCCTTGAATATGATGCTCTGTTAGTCTTGGCCATGAAAAAAATAATTCTTATTTTAAATATTCTTCTTATTTCTAACTCCTTCGGCTCTACAGGTAACGAGTCTTTTGTTAATTGGAAGATCGCCTCTTCAAGGAATTTTTCCTTTAGTCCAGTCGATTGCCTCCAAAAAGATCAAAAACTTAAAGTTCGCTGTACTAGAGGAGAAGTTGAAAGAGTCGTTATTGCCGACGTTTTGGCCCTATCTTCACGCCATAAAATTATTAAGGTGAAGAATGCTGAGGAGCTTACAGTTGCTTTAAATCGCGCTCGCGGAGGAGAGGTTATTGTCCTAACAAATAATATAGATAATTTTCGCTATTATAGAAAACATCAGCGAGCAATAGTAAGTAAGAAGAATTCCATTGCCACGAAATTGGGAAAGGCGTTAATTCCAGAGCTAAAGGAATACTCAAAGAGGGTCTATCTTATTGGAAGATTAGACAACGGCCAAGCGCCATTTATTTCCCATGCAAGTTTTAGTCATATAAAGAATTTACTTATAAGTCACATAAAGACATCAGCTTTTTCATTGAAGGGTTCAAAGCATGCGTGGCAAATTTTAAACTCTGAAGAAGTTAGGCTCTCTAATATTCTCTTTAATGGTCCGACTCGTCCATCGGCAACAAATAATTATCAAGATGTAAGTAGAACCAAAGTTAATGGCCTGCTTGTTAGCGAGTCTCGAAATATAGTCATAGACAGATGCATGTTCCAGTATTTGTTTCACGCGGTCCAATTTCGAAGTGTTGATGGTTTCTTGGCCCTCTCGAATAAGGCCGATCATATATCAAGTGATATGTTCTCCGGGGGAGGTCTTATTCATGCTGTCTTTGATTCTAATTTAAGTCTCACGAAGTATCCGTTTGGTAAAATTCATAGTGATATGATTCAGCTCTCGACTAAGTTTGTTGCCAATAAGCAGAAGTTTAAGGTGGCATCTGTTAATAGAGATATTTCTATTAGAAACAACGTATCATTACAGGGGTCTTCACCTGTGTGGCACAGAGGATTCATGGGGTGGCAATGCTTTTTTACTCGTGATGAAGTGGGGGATAAGAATCCAAATGATAAAAGAAACTTTTCCAATATTAAAATTTATAATAATATCTGCGTCTCAACTCAACACCATGGGATTACTCTTTCTAGAGGTCACAATAATACCATAAGTAATAACCTCATTCTAAAGTTAGATCTAAGGAATCAGGGGAGTCAGAAGATTACGGCCTCTATAACGGCCTATCAAAATTCGAAATTAGTTTTAATGAGAAATATTTCAGGAAGAGTACAGCTAGATAGGAGCACTTTCTATGGTACCAAAAATCGCGCTAGAAATATAACAAATGACTTCTGCTTTAGAGAGCATCTAGCAAAAAAGGGAGAATGCAATAAAGGACCTTTAAGGAATGAGCATGCAGATTATATAACTCAGCAAAATATTGGACTGAAGCGCTTTTTATCTAAGGGAGAGCAAGTAAGGCGTCACCTCCTTATCGAAAGAGACTTTAATGAGTCCTTACGAAATATCACTGGAGTAGGTTTTGGCCACTTTGGTTATATTCCTGCTAGTGATTAAAGATAGATGATATTGCAATTACTGAGAAGGAGTAGCACCACTTGAACTTCGTGAGGAGCTTCTTCAAATCACAATCGCTAAGAGTACTCAGTAAGAACTTGGTAAACGAGGTCACCTTCTTGGACATTGGCCGAAGGGTTGTGATTAATGACGATACTATCTTCTTGAGCGTTGATTTGTGTTAAGCAATTCTCTAAGGATTGAGCCGAGCTAAGGTTAGAGAAGTCTAGCTCTT
>CALHBL010000292.1 GCA_937930825.1 uncultured Bacteriovoracaceae bacterium | reverse complement strand
CAGGCCGGAGAGAAGTTCTGGTTTGGAGGTGGAGCAGATCTAACGCCTTATTTTCCTTTTGAAGAAGACTTCAATGATTTTCATCAAAGTTGGAAAAATGCGTGTGCTCCCTTCGGAACTTATGAAAAATGGAAGAAAACTTGTGATGAGTACTTTGTGAATAAGCATAGGGGAAATGAGATGCGAGGAATTGGTGGCATTTTCTTTGATCACTTCAACTCAGGCGATACGATGGCCGATTGTGAAATGGTTAAGAGCATAAGTAATAACTTTATCGATAGTTACTTTCCCATTGTAGAAAAGAGATTAGAAGAAAATTATACCGAAGCAGATGAAGATTTTCAGCTGCATAGGCGCGGACGTTACGTAGAGTTTAATCTTCTCCATGATCGCGGAACATCTTTTGGCCTTAAGAGTAATGGCCGGACAGATAGTATTCTTATTTCTCTTCCTGCTCGGTGTAAGTTTACTTACCGCTATTGTCCAGCAGAAGGTTCTGCCCACGAGCAAATGTTGAAATACTACTACCCTCAGGCTTGGGGGGAATAGCATAACTAGAGTTGGTTTTATTAATCAAAAGTTCGTTATATCAAACTGTGATCATCTCTTGGACAGTACTGGGAAGAGTCTTTCGTAGGTGTTATAATAACAACAAATATAAATAAATAATGTGAATTTTTTCAAAGGAATTAGTATGAAAGAAAATAATAGTCGCCGATCATTCTTAAAGCTAGCTTTTGGCACTCTTGCTCTAGCGCCTCTTGCCCGCGTCTTAGCAGCAATGCCAAAGACTCAGAAAATAAAAGATAAGATGATTAATGAAAAAACGGCCAAGAAATTAAATTACGTTGATGTTGCCAGCAAGGCAAAGGATCATAAGAAGTATAAGAAGGGTTCCAATTGCGGTAATTGCAAGTTCTATAAAGAGAGCAAGGAAAAGGGCTGGGGTAAGTGCTCCATGGCCGGCAATAAGTATGTTGCCTCTGAAGGTTGGTGTAAGTCTTATAGACTAGATAAGAAGAAAGTAAAAAAGGAAGTAAAGAAGGAAGTAAAAAAGAAAGGATAGTAAGATACTTTTAAAATGAAATAGAGGGCTTCTTAATGGAAGCCTTTTTTATTTTTTTAAAGGATCTAAAGAATCATAACCTTTATGACACGCCTTCTTAACTCTATCATTATCCGGCTTAAAGCATAGATGAATATGATCTTTATGGTCTGACCTGTACTTGTAACCCTTGATGCTCTTGAAGTTTGTATCGCCAAAGAGAATAGGATTAGCGCCCGCCTTCGCTGCAATACTTATTAGCTTCTTAGTTCGCTCTTGATCATAGTTGGGGGAATAGCTTTTGATTGAAATATCTTTATCATTATTTTTACTATTTCCTTTCCTTTGTGGGCGAAGATCAATACAGGTTCCATCTCCGTGAGAGCTATGAGTCCCCCAGCTCTTCTCATGATACATATTACCGAATTGAACTTGGCATCCGACCCCTTTGCATTCTTTATCAAATTCTTTTAATACTTCTAAAAAGGTGCACATTGTAGTTGGTCTAGCAAAGGCATCGTTTGAACTTTTATCATCTGGACTGTAGTGAAAAGAATTATAGGGACCAAGTTGTGTTTCATGATCCAATGGTATGCGTACCATAAGTTCTTTTTGAATGACGTATTTATTCTTCTGCTTTCTTTCTAGGTCAGTGATTTGCTTCAGTAGTTTATTCTTCTTACTTGTAGACATTTTTCTTTTTAGCTTCTTTCTGAGTCTATTGATTTTCGTGATTTCATTGTTTATTTCTTTCTTTGTTTTAAGTCTCTTCTTATTGGGTAGAACTCTTAATCCAGAGAAAACCTTCTCTTCTGTTTCTATTCCTTTGTCGATTCCAAAACCTGGATATTCTTGATTGAGACCAAGGACTATCTTATTGATAGGACTTAATCTTGTTTCATCTGGTAGAGGTACAGGAACTATGCTGTCAGTTATCTTGCATATTCCTATTGGGATTTCTGTAAGCGCGACCCCATTTTCATCAAGGGCCTCGAAAATATATTCAAAGTAACAGGCCGGATCTTTATCTTCATGACTCATATAATGGCAACAGCTTCTTCCTTCATACATACCATTAGTCATTTTAAGAGTAAGAGGAGAGTTTTTATAAGACCTGAGATTAGAACTGTTATAGAGAGTTGAATCTTTCTTAACAAGGAAAGTGAATTCTCCGGCCGGGATTAGCGCTTTTGTATTTAAAAATCCAGTATTACCTCTCTTTGCACGATTACGTCCTTGTGGTACTTGAACCTTATTTTTAAAGAATTTTCCAGCACTAGAGTTTCTAGTTTTTAGCTCCTCTTCAATTTCCTGATTTGGTAAAGAAAGAACCCTGACTGGAAGTAATGCATCTGGAGCTTTAACTGACCTTCTAAGCTTCTTATCAACGACAACAATAGATCCTCTTGGGATATAAGCATTAACTTTCTTATGGTTGTCTAAGTTTCTTAAATTTTCCCAGATTTTATCACCTTGCTTGTATTCATCTGAAATGAAAAATGGAGCTTTGGCCGTTGCATTCTGACGACAAACAATTCTTTGCTCATTTGCTTGCAGCATAGGAGCTAGTAATAAAAATACCAATAAAGAGAAGGGTAGAGGATTAATTAGTCTCATTGAAGCCCCAGTTGTATACTTGATTTAAATTGATAAATTTCTTTATTTAAGAGAGTGTCGTAGATTTTAAAAAGCAGTATTCCTTTCTTCTTTACTAAATATTTTCTTTGAAAATCATTAAAAATAAAGTCTTTAACGGTGTTGTTTAATTTATTTACTGTGTAGCGCTGAGAGTGGAGAACTTTATTCATATCTGAAAAAGAAATGACGACTGAGAGTTCTTTTTTAGGAATATTAATTTGAATTTTATGATAGGTTCCAGAATGAACTGTAATTTCAGCTGGGAACCCATTATAGCTACTTGTTGCCTCCACTTTTCCTTTTATTCTCTTCTTTGTGATAATTTCACCTTTTATAATATCTGATCTTGTCATTTGAGCACAACAGCTTTGAGCTGAAGCGATCAATAAGAAAAGGAATGAAGATTTTAAAATTATTTGCATATAATACTCCGTATGGTCTATCGGAGCATTATACTTCTAACTTTAGAACTTTTAAGATTAAATAGCGTGGTAAATAAGTATGGTATAGGGGGGAGATAGCTTTGATCTTCCTTTTTAATGAGTTTTAAGTACTTGAAAATTCAAACGGTAGGGCCATATAGCTAAAACTCTTTAGTTAAGGAGAGACTGAACCTTTTCAAGCTCATTAGTCACTCTATAGAGTTCATTTTCCATGCGGTGATTAATTTTGCGATATTCTTTGGTGTAATCTTCATTCTTATCAAGCTTTTCTCTAAGCTCTTCTAATTCAGAGCGTAGCTTCTTATTTTCAATTTCTATTTGTGAGTATTCATCATCTAATTTTATAAGGGCATGTTGTGAGAGATTGAGGTGGGTTTTAATTTTCCCCATATCTCTTTGTGATTTATCATCCTGCTTAGTTTTCATATTCACAACTCTTTCGAGGGAGCGGGTTAGAACTTTATACTTTTCCTTATCTTCACGCAGGTCGATTGATTTTTCCTTCCAAACTTCAATTTCTTTTTCAAGGCCTTGGATAGTCTCCTTCTGCTTTGAGATTGAAGTCTCTCGTATGGTAATAGTTTGCTTGTGCTGTTCAGTTGAATAAAGAAGTTCTGCATGCTGTTCAAACCAAGCTCTTTGGGCCTCTTCCCAATTATCACTCTGCTCTTTGAAGTGGTTTTCTCTTTGTCTAAGAGACTCTTCACTTGCTTGCTCTTGTTGTCTAAGAAGGTTCTCACTTTCTTGCTCTTGTTGCTTAAGGGAGCTGAGAGCGCAATGTTTTTGGTTTTCTAATAGGGCCTCTGTTTGCTCAAGTCTTCTTTGAAGAGTTTCGACTTCTGCTTGCCTAGCAAGCCAAACTGCCTGATACATGCCAGGATTCTTTGTTTTTTTAAAGAGACGAAAAATACCTTGATTATTATTCAATAGGTCTTGAAAGTTTTCGTAGATAGGGGAAAAAGGCCTACTGCCGCTATTCTCACTCATTTATCATCCTTGAAGCTATTTATGAGACACTTTTATTATAGCAAGACTGGTGAGTATTGCTTGGTGCGTAGCGCTATCTTTGTGAAGTGAGCTCACCACTTAGAACTCTGGTGCAATGTAAACATCAATATCTGGGTTGTACTCGTCTCTGAGAATACCTTTAATCGCCTCTAAAGTTCCAGTGGTAGAAGAAGGGCATGTTCCACAAGCTCCTTGATATTTTACTAGTAGAATACCGTCTTCATAGGAGAGGGCAACGATGTCTCCACCATCACCTTGCAGGCCTGGCCTTATGGTCTTATCGAGAATTTCTTCAATGGCCAAGAGCTCCGGGGACAAAGAGGCCCTGCGTTCGGCCTCAGGATCGGGGTCATGGTAGTTTGCATCGTGAGAGCTGTAGAGCTCTTTAATTTTCTGCATGAGAGTTTCTTCAATATTCTCCCAATCTTCATAACCAAACTTAGTAATGGTGATTGAGGTATCAAAGAAGTGCATTTGATCCACGCCTCTTACCCTAAAGAGCTCATGGGCCATTTTATTTTCACCACACTCCATAGGAGTGCGGTAAGTTGAGCTGCCTTCAAGTTTTACTGGGGCATCAAGAATAAACTTAAGTGCATTAGGATTTGGCGTCGGTTGAATGAAGACATTCACATCAGTCTTAGTTTCAGTAGTCATAGGAGTTCCTTTGCTTTTCTTAGGCCGCTAATCAGGCGATCAACATCTTCTCGATTATTGTAGAAACTAAATGAGGCCCTAGCAGTAGCAGGAACATTAAAGCGTTTCATAAGAGGTTGGGTGCAGTGATGACCGGTACGAATGGCCACGCCCTGCTCATCTAAAATCATACCAATATCGTGGGGATGCGCTCCTTCCATAGTAAAGGAGATGACACTGGCCTTATTCTTGGCCTCACCGATAATACGCAGGCCCTCAATTTTCTTGAGTTCACTGGTAGCGTAGTGAAGAAGGTCTTCTTCTTGCTTGATGATATTATCAAAGCCGATTTCAAGAATATAATCTATCGCCGCTTTGAGTGAGTTAACCCCGGCAATATGAGGTGTGCCTGCTTCAAATTTTTCGGGAAGTTCATTATAAGTCGTTTGCTCAAAACTTACTTCTTTAATCATAGCGCCGCCTCCTTGATAGGGAGGCATAGCATTTAATAATTCTTCACGGCCCCAAAGCACGCCAACACCAGTAGGCCCAAACATTTTATGAGAGCTGAAAACAAGAAAGTCAGCTTTGAGTTTTTGAATATCTACTTTCATATG
>CALHBL010000291.1 GCA_937930825.1 uncultured Bacteriovoracaceae bacterium | reverse complement strand
GCTGACTTCTCCGTTTGAGAATTTCTTAGCGCTCATCTCTCTGGAAAATCGCGCCTCTATAGATGAATCCAGTTTCACGATGCCGCCATCGTTGACACGCGCGGCCATCCCCTCAGACAACAGCAATGTACTTTTGGAGCCATTGGGTTCTTCTAAAGTTGATACCTCAACCTTGCCTTCGATAACACAAACGTCAGTGTTCTTCAAATGGTCGACTATACCATCCGGGCATTCAAGTCTTTTTGTGAGTTTTCAATTCTTGAAAACTCTTACTGGAGGACTATATAATCAAACGAACCGCTTCTAGTCTCATCTGCGTCTGCTGCAGACAATCGAGCATAACTTTCTTCATTGCTATCATAAGTTCTATGTCATCTTTTCTGATACTCTTATTGTGAATTGAAAGTTCTTCCAACCGATCTATTTCACTATCCATAAACTCGCGCATTGAAAGTTCATAATTTTTGATAATGACATCACCTTTTACTTGCGCCGTTTCATCTGCCTTTTTTAAAAGTTCTTTCAACTGCTTCTTAGGAATTTTCTGAGCTCTTTCAATAACCGATCGGTCTGCTTCAATTAGTTTTTCATCAAGCACCGCTTGCGACCACTTGGCATCAAAGTCTTCACCCTCTTTATCTATAAGAACTCTAATGAGAGTGGGTGGACAGAAGCGTTTTATATCTAAGAAACCAGGAGCAGGACAATCTAAAACAAAGAAAGCTTCAACAAAGGATTTCTTTGCAGCGCCACTTTGCCTTGTGGCCACTGTCATATTGCCATAACTTTCACTCAAAATTAAATTGGTGACTTCGCGAACCATGGCATGATCCCAATTCAAAAATTGATAGTCCTCCCTCTCCTGAGCTTCTCTTCTATTAAAGGTTAATGTTTGGCCTTCTTTATTTAAGTGAGGAAAGTGAGGAATGTACATATTATCATTAGGTTTAATATAGGTGGCGTAGCTATTAATTTCTTCAACATCGACGCCAAAGCTATCAAAGACCTCATCCATATATTCTTTGAGATCATCACTTGCATCTAATTCTCTAATTTCTTTTATAATTTTATGCCCAACAACAGTATCAAATGAGTTCAGCTCTATCAGAATATCCCTACTCTCTTCTAAATCTTTTTCAAGCCCTAGACGATAATCTTTTAGCTCTTTTACCAATTCTTCATTTTCAGCACTACTTATTCCTAAACTCTCCTCAATCTCTTTAGAGAAGTGAACAAATACAGGAGTACCGACAGATGAAAACTTATTGAAGCTATTAAGACCAAGGTCATATATTTGATAGAGCGTTTCTTCCCAAGTCCCTACAGCGAAGGGAACATGAATATGAATATCCGCTTTTTGTCCTATTCTATCTAAGCGCCCAATACGCTGTTCAAGCAAATCTGGCTTTTTAGGAAGATCGAAGAGCACTAGGTGCTGAGCAAACTCAAAGTTTCTTCCCTCAGAGCCAATTTCAGTACACAGAAGAATTTGAGCACCATTCTTATCTGAGAAGTATGCTGCCTGCCGATCTCTGGCCATAAGACTAAGACCAGAGTGAAAGAGAGCACTTTTGATTTGAGAATTATTTTCCTTTAAGTACTTATCTAAAGAGACAATCATTGCCTTTGAGTGACAGATAAGAAGAATTTTCTCATTCGTTTCACTCAAAAGCTTTTCTATCCAGATGCATTTTTCTTTAAAGATGGGGCCTAGTATCTCGGCAGAGTCAACTTTTTCAACTTCACCAGCAACTTCTAGTGAATACGGATGGAGGATACGCTTGGGAAAGAAATCATATTCCTTTCTCATCGCCTGTCTAGTATTTCTAAAGAAGACTCGTCCCGTACCATGTCTATCGATCAGAGCTTTTGTTACTTTATCGATAGAGTCCTGCGATAAATTTTCTTTTGAAACTTCAAGAAACTCATCTTCATTTAACCAAAGCTCCAAGTTCTTGTAATCATCTTCAGTTAAACTTTTATTTAAGAGCGACTTAACAGTTTGGGCAACTTTTTGATATTCAGAGACTTCAATCTTAAAACTATCAAAGTTGTCATAGCGGTCGGGGTCAAGTAAACGCAAGCGATCAAAGTGACCTTCCATACCAAGCTGCTCAGGGGTCGCAGTCAATAGAAGAACGGATGGTATCCTTTCACATAACTCTTCTAGCAAAGAATACTCAAAAGAATTTTCGCTCTCTTTCTTATACTGGTGGGCCTCATCAACAACGAGTATATCAAAGTCAGCTTTTTTCAACATTTCTCTAGCAATCTCAGAGCCTTTTAAAAGACCCAAAGATACAATCACTCTCTCATGCTCTAAAAAGGGATTCACTCCCGGCTCCGGTGGAGTGTCTTGACTAATGGCCCCAAAGCCCAGTTGAAACTTACGATGCATTTCAAAGAACCACTGATAAACAAGAGAGTCTGGCACAACCACAAGCACTCGAGAAGCTCGGCCAGTCACGACCATTTTATGAATAATTAAGCCGGCCTCAATTGTCTTACCTAGCCCAACCTCATCGGCCAGCAATACCCTTGGGCTATGACGTTTGAGCACTTCACTAGCAACATAGAGCTGATGAGCGATGGGACTAATTCGCCCCCCAAGAAGGCCTTTAACTTCAGAAGTTTCCCACATCTTTTGATATTCTAAAGTTTTTAATCGTAAGCGGAAGAACTGTTCAGTATCAACTTGAGAGTTATAGAGTTTCTCTTCAGGGTGATTAAAAGAGAGGTTGTCTTCAAGGTTACTCTCTTTTAGTACTTGGTCACGTCCTTTATAGACAATAAGTCCATCAATCTCTTCGCAAGCTTCAACACAAAACTCTACACCTTCTCTTGATTTTACCGTATCACCAACTTCAAAGAGAACCCTCTTCAGCGGCGCTGTCTTCAGACCATAAGTTCTTTGAGTATCGGAAGCTCTAAAGAGTAGAGTTAATTGCTTGTCCGCAATTTCAGAAACAAGACCTAAACCAAGCTCTGGCTCAGTCTCACTCATATACCGTTGACCCGGTATAATATTTTTCTTCATTAATTAGCCTTTAGACTAAGCATTTAAAATAATAAGGAGCGCACCCGCTAAGGCCACAAGACCAAAAACAATCAGTTGAACTTTCCCACTCTTTATTTCAACATCTGAGACACCTTCAACTTTTCTTTTCGTTTCTTGCTCGCGCTTGCGCTTGATCTTCTCTTCTCTCTTCTTCGCCTTTCTCTGCTTTCTATCCATAGTCATACTTACCTCACTTACTGAAATAACACTCTCTATTAGCTTTATATCCTGTGTTCACTTTATTTTATACTTATCACACTTTAAATTTCCAGTAT
>CALHBL010000290.1 GCA_937930825.1 uncultured Bacteriovoracaceae bacterium | reverse complement strand
CCGGTTAATTTTGTTGATCCTAGTGGGTATGCGAGTCTCTTTATTTCAGCTGGTAGTGGAATTGGTTCTTCAGAAGCGCCAAGAAGTAGTAGGGGTAAAGTAAGGGAGGCTTCTTCCGGATTCATAATAGGTTCTGAAAATTATGGATATACAGCTAAAGGTTTTATTTCTTCCGGCAATGGTAAAAAAATTGTTGGTGCAACTGCAGGAGCAGGTCTGAACTTTGGAGTAATCTCTGGGGATGTTAGTGAAATTGATGGCTCAGGTAAGTCATTAACCTCAGTTCTGGGTCCTTTTAGCCTTACTGATATAAAAAATGTTGAAAACGAAACAATTGGTTATTCAATCTCCATTGTTGGTAGAGGATTTGGGTTGTCAGAGTTTCATACTGATACTTATACAATGCTTGGTAATGGTTTTGATTTTGGCGGGCCTGGTAATTACATTGATAATGGTTTTAGGTTTTATGATTATGATTTTGAGTACAGTGGAAGTGATAGCTCTTTTGATAGCTATGACAGTAGTTGGGATTTTTAGGAGATAATATGATAGTTAAGAAATTTAAATTGAAAAAAGAGATCGTGAATATTTTAAGATATAGAGATAGTTTAGAGGAGAGGGGATGGAGGCTTGTAGTTGAAAATGATGACTATTGGCTCGAGCCTATTATTATTAATAAAATGTTATCATCTTGCTTTACTATCTTTTTTTTAAAGAAAGTTTTCTTGTCGGAAGTAGACCAGAAACTCATAGTTGAAATGAAGGCAGACTTTAGAGTATTGAGTATTAGTTTAACATGCCTCTTTTTATTGTTTACTAGTGCCTATTCAAGAGGAGAGGGTGATCTGAGTCTACTTATAATGACAATGGTTTTCTTTTTATTTATGTCTTTTATCACTATATTTTTCACTTTGAGAAGTGAGCTAGTAGGAGACTTAAAAAAGTGCATTATTGTTAAGCTTTGAAGTAAATGTGCAGTATTCGAACGTGGCTACTTTTGGGACTTGTAGAGTTAAGTGCATGTTGTCCCAAAAGTATCCTAGTACCCTTACTCTGGCGAGCTACTAGGAAGCTGCAAAGAAGGAGCAGTCTTTAAGATCGGGGCCAAGGATTGCTGGCTCAAAATTGATGGTGACAATTTTGTCATCGGCGCTAAGAAAGTCTCCCTCATCCGCGCTTCTCAAAAAGCTCTAGGAGTGCTGATCGAAGGAAAGTTCTATCCAGTTCTTCTTGATCATCGCGGCTCAATTGTTGCGGCCTTTGACAAAACAAAGACCCTCTTCATCAGGCACTACAATGATTGGGGTCAAAAGACAGTAGAATACTTTAGCGAAGAAGCCCGCCAAATAGAGCGCTTAATCGTCTGGGACTTCGCCCAGATGATTCATAATCCTTTGCTTAAAAACGATGATATTTATCACGCGGCCTATCGCAGCTATTCCCCAGTTGTTGGACAATGGGCAAGTCTTGATCCACTCTTTATGAAGAATCCTGACCAGTTGGTTTCGCTTCGGGGGAATTGGAATCCTGTTGAGTATGCTTCTGGGGATCCGGTTAATTTTGTTGATCCGAGTGGGTATGCGGGAATATTTATAGGAGTCGGTGGAGGAGGTGGCGGTAGTGAGTCTATTGGAGGAAGCGGTAAAAGTACATCCTTTGATGGAGGTTTATACTTAGGTGTAAAACCTGACACTCAAAATTATGTTCAAGTAGGTACATTTGTGAGTGTAACAAATGCTAGTATCCAAGGAGGGAAGTTTGGTGCTGGTTTTTCTTTTGGATACTATAAAGATGATGTTAATAGCTCTCTTGGCGGAATAAGCAGAGTGGAAATCGAAACATTGTTTATCGGTTCTTCAGTCACAGGCTACGATAATGAGGGGAGTATTATATATCAAGGAATAAGTTTCGGTGGAGAAGGGTTTGGTTTATCTAAAGAAATTGGAGAAAGCAGGACATATTTAATGCCTCTGCAAGAACATGACTTGAACCTTTTGGATTTTAACGAATATAATATGTCTACATATCCTTCCGATTATGGAGTATCAGATGGTGGTGTAATGCATAGTAATCCATCATTTTTCTAATAGGTAACTTTTATGAGAACAATAGCAAAAATAGGAATATTCTTTATATTACTTACTGTGGCATCTCTATCGATTTTCTATGATGAGGAGAAAGGTTACTCATTATTTGTAATGATTCTGTCTTCAATACATCTATTAATGGGTATCCTCCTTTTATTCAATATGAAAATTGGACGGACTATTTTAAGGTTTTATATTAAGCCTCTTTATTTAGGATTTCCAGGTATTTTTCTAGCAAAGTACTGCACAAAGATTTTAGATAGCGAAGAGTCTGATCGTTGAAGAATTGAATAGAAATAGAACGAGGTAATTTTTGGGACTTGGTGAATTAAGTGTATATTGTCCCAAAATTATCCCAGTCCCCTCAGCCTGACGTTCTAAGCGGCATTCATCTGATTGATCCTGCTTACAAAATGGAGTTTGATTACGATGACTATGCAAAGAGAAATTCTTTTAAATGGGGAGTAAATCAAGTGAGTTCTAGCCGTGAATTTGGCCGAATCACTTCTTTAAAGGGATTGATCTCTAAGATTCACTACGACTCTTACGGAAATATTGAAAGTGCTGACTATGAAGGAGGCCTTACGCTTAAGAGCTTCACAGATGGCAAGGGCCGCCTCCTGTCTAATGAGCTGGGGGCAGTAGAGCAGAGCTTCTCCTATGACCTGCTTGATAAAGTGACCAAGTACTCTTTAAAGAGTGAACAGAAGCAGCAGAGTAAGACTTATAATTACAAAAATGAAAAGCCCCTTTTAAGTAAAGTA
>CALHBL010000289.1 GCA_937930825.1 uncultured Bacteriovoracaceae bacterium | reverse complement strand
CTGAAACTGAAAAGTATGCGCATATTACATTCTTCTTTAATGGCGGTGAAAAGAAGCCTTTTCCTCATGAAGAACATAAGTTAATTCCCAGCCCAAAAGAAGTAAGTACTTATGATCAAAAACCTGAGATGGCCGCCCCTGAAGTTCTTAAAGAGCTCAGTGCCCAGATCTCAAAGAACGCGGATACATTCTATCTTGTTAACTTTGCCAACTCCGATATGGTTGGCCACACAGGAAACTTCGAGGCCGCAGTCAAAGCAATTGAAACCCTCGATCAGTGCATAGAAACTCTTGCTACTGTATGCGCGCAGAATGATGTCATGATGTACGTAACAGCTGACCATGGCAATAGTGATCAGATGGTCTACCCTGATGGCACTCCTCATACAAGCCACACAGGATCTCTTGTTCCCTTCTGCGCCATTCATCCTAAGTTAAAAGGCAAGAAGGACCTGATTAATCATCAAGACGCTTCTCTTATGGATGTCTCTCCAACGATTCTCCACGGGCTAGGGATTGAAGCACCTCCACTCTTTGTTGGTAGAACTATATTTAAGTAAGGAAATCAATATGACTCAAAATAAGAAGATTAAAAGTATTGCCGTTCTAACCAGTGGTGGTGATAGCCCTGGAATGAATTGCGCCATCAGATCAGTTGTTCGAACGGCCCTTGGTAGAGGAATTAAAGTCTATGGAATTAAAAGAGGATACTTAGGCTTACTCGAATCTAACTTTATTGAGATGAACGCTTCTTCTGTTGGCAACATTATTCAACATGGCGGCACAATTCTTCAAACTTCTCGCTGTCCTGAATTTCACAAGAGCGAAGTGAGAGCAAAGGCCTATAAAATTTTACAAGACAAAGGGGTAGATGCACTTGTGGTCATCGGAGGGAATGGTTCCTATAATGGCGGTCACCTTCTGAGCGAGGAACATGGACTTCCCGTCGTCTGCCTTCCTGGAACAATTGACAATGATATTGAAGGAACCGATTACTCAATTGGTTTTGATACTGCAGTTCAAACGGCAGTTGATGCCGTGGATAAGATTCGAGACACTGCCCACTCACACGAACGAACATTCATAGTCGAAGTCATGGGAAGAAGATCCTCTGCTATTGCCCTTCATGTTGGGGTGTGCACTGGTGCTGAAAATATCGTCTTTCCTTCAGAGAGTTTAGATATCAAGCAAATTTCAAGTGATATCAAAAGAGGAATAAAACGTGGAAAATCATCCTCTATTATAATTTGCGCTGAAGGAAATGAGCCTGGTCTAAGTTATAAAATTAAAGAAGAGCTTTTAAAAGATAGTGGCATTGATGCTCACGTTTGTATTCTTGGGCATATCCAAAGAGGGGGAAGCCCAACTAGTATTGATCGCTTTTTGGCCTCTCGTATGGGCCATGTCGCTATTGAAGCCCTTCTCAGTGGAAACTATCCTATAGCGGCCTCATTTGTGAAAGGAGAAGTTATTCCCTTAGATTTATCGCAGTGCTTAGGCAAGAAGGATGAGTACCTCCCTCACTTCACTGACCTAGCAAGAGCGTTATCAATTTGATAGAAGCCTGATTCCATAGAGAAGCCTCCCACGCTGTCTTCAAGGAGACTCAAGGGGCTTATGAGATCTATCCTTTCACTTTCAATAGGAATGCTTTCCCCAAAGTAAATAGCTCTCTTCTTTCTTCTAATAAGGGCCTGTTCTATTTGCAGCCAATGCCCACTAGAGAGATCAAGACAGGAAATCTCTCCCTCAAGACCCAGGCGCCCAGAACAAAAGCAATTATCAAGTCTTTTGATGGGAATGAACCCCGCCATAGACCAAAATGCCAGCAAGAGCGGCAACTCTAAGTATTCAAGCTCAGCTTTTTCAAAACCATCTTGCCCTTCAATACACAGAACAAAGCGGTTCAGAGGAAACTTGAGTTTTCGCTTCTTAGAAAGAAAGATCAGTTTTTCTTTTATCGCTCTTCCCTTGTGCCCAATACCTAATACTTCCAGGCCTGGCTGCGCCCGGCTGGTGTACCCAAAGATATTGAGCCAGTGATAGTGATTTTGTCTGGGAATGAGAGCATTAACTTTTATTTCCATAGAATAGAAGTATGCAATAGTGAGGAATTTTAAATACGCACAACCTATTAAATTAAGGAATACCAAGGTACTGCGTATTACTCTTTTCAACCTTTTTAACGCCAAAGAGGTCAGGCTCAATCACAGGAGGCTCTTCGCCAGGAATAACAAAGCGCCTAACCGGCTCCTTCTTAGGAGCAGCGACTTGAAAGAAGCAATTTAAGACATTATCTACATCCTTCTCCAAGAACGTATGATAACCCAGGACATGAGAGGCCGCGTAAACCTTATTTAACTTGTTACAGCCTAGCTTTGGATCTTTACAATAAACCTTATCTCTCTTATCACAGGCAATACTTAAGAAGGCCGATTTTCCCCTTGTGCAAACAACCTCATTCATTTTCTCATTTATGTACCCTCGTAAGAAATTCTTAGATGGGTTTTCTTTTAAACAGAACTCTTTGATATTCACAATTTCACCCATGCAGTCCATATGCATAATATTCTTAGGCTCAACAATGAGAAGATTCTTATGGCCCATGGCCTCACACACTTGGCGGTAGCTATAGATATTTCTCTTGAAGCCAGTGACATCAAATTTAATGACTTCAGCATTGAGGAAGTTATGGGGAATGATCATTGATAGTAATAAATAAATCCAGTAAATGCTCATACTTCTATTATAGTCCCCCAGTAAGAGTTTTCAAGTATTGGAAACTCACTAAAAGGCTTGAATACCCGGATGGTATTTCAGCAGCCTTATAACTTCGGTCTTAACTTGGGATTTGTATCAGACTATCGATTTGTTCATCACTTAACTCACCACCAAATCCTGACCAACCGCCAACAGAGGTCACTTCTGCTATAGATAAGTCAAAAGCTTCTCGCAAATATTTCATCGCATACATCTTGATTTGCGGCTCTTCTTCGTGAGCCGTTTTAATTTTATCTAGTAGTTTAGATACCTTTGCCGTATCAGAATGCATATTTCTCAGTACACCAACTAATTCATTATTTAGTGTCATAACCATTTACTCCAATAAGTCATCGTAATTATACCTACTCAAATACCGTACGTATTGTTGTGTTGTTGCCGGGAGGTCCTACTGTTTCGGTCAGTCTGACGGAAGAAAAACCATATTTGTTAGCTTCGATTCCAGTCCATGTTTGGGATATGGCCTTTACTTAATTCATTTACTTTTGCCAAGTTCGTAACATAGGTCCAGTTCCCACCGATGCCTTTAGCATTACCTCCATAGTGACTCATCATAGATTTATACAATTCCCTTCCTCGAATACTGGCTCCTTTAGGAGCCTCTATCGCAAAATCTATAACTCCTTTCTTACCAAGCTCTGCATATATAAAATTATTTTTGCCGGCGCCACTTAGAAGGTTCAAGGCTTGCGCCGCTAGGTGTGCTGTTTGAGCTCCTTTCCAGTAGCGGTATATACCTAATAATCTCAATGAAGGTTATTTTGGGAAAGAGAGGACCCATATACTGCTCAAGTATAAGGGTCCTCTTAGTTATGAAATTAGGAAGGAAAGAGACCTCGAAGACGCATGGCCTGATCGAGTCGCTTAAGAGCTGCTATAAAAGCCGCTTTCTTCATATCAACATTGAATTCCTCTGCAGTATCAACACAAGTATTAAATGACTGGAGAAGAATTTCATGAAGCTTCTTATTGATTTCGTCTAAGCCCCAAAAGAAATTTTGCAGACCTTGAACCCATTCAAAGTAAGAAACAATCACACCACCAGCGTTGCAGAGGATATCAGGAATAAGAAAACTTCCCTTACCTGTTACAATATCAATCGCCTCTTTAGTAAGGGGACCGTTTGCACCTTCAGCAATAATCTTTGCTTTAACATTGCCAGCATTTTCTTTTGTAATAACACCATCAATTGCAGCAGGAATAAGAACTGTCACATCAAGAGCAAAGAGTTCTTCATTTGTAATGGCCTCAGCACCAGGAAAACCAGCGATGACTCCATTTTTAATAATATATTCTTTAGCTTTAGCGATATCTATTCCGTTCTTGTTATAGATGGCACCGGAGACATCTCCAACAGAAACGATTCTGGCCCCTTGAGCACTTAAGTCCTCGGCCGCGGGAACACCCACTTTACCAAAGCCATGAATGGCAACAGTTGTTTCTTTATTGATTTCCATTCCAAGTTTCTTAGCTGCAAAATTCACACAGTAAGCAACTCCTTTTCCAGTTGCCTCTGCTCTTCCTAATGAGCCGCCAATACCAATTGGCTTACCTGTGACAACACCTGGAACGGTGTAGCCTTTGATTTGAGAATACGTATCCATGAACCACGCCATGGTCTGACCATTAGTACCGATATCAGGAGCTGGTATATCAATTGAAGGGCCGACGATCATTGAAATCTCTGTTGCAAATCTTCTGGTAAGAGATTGTAGTTCCTGCCGAGAAAGATCATTAGGGTCGACTTGAATGCCACCTTTTGCTCCACCTAAAGGCAGACCAACAAGTGCACATTTAAAAGTCATTAGCATTGCTAAGGCAGCTGTCTCAGAAAGATCAACTCCTGGGTGAAAACGAATTCCACCTTTGCCAGGGCCGAGAGTCATATTATGCTGAACTCGGTAACCCATGAAGGTTTTAACCTTGCCATCATCAAGCCTAATGGGAACGGCAACTTGGAGTGCGCGTTTTGGATACTTCAACCTTTCAATGATATTAGGGTCAAGTCCGCCGACAGAGCCGGCCATTTCTAACTGATCAAAAGAATCCTTAAATAAAGGACTACTAAATAAACTCATTACTACCTCAAGTGTGTCCCCACAGGGGTTAGATTACGATTCTATTAATTTACCGCAAAGAGGTGGTTCGTGCCAGCACGCAAGGCAACAATCACTGGGGTATATAGTCATACATGTAGAGTTTTCAAGCATTGAAAACTCCCAAAAGACTTGTATACTCGAGTGTTACTAAGGTTAAGCTACGCGCTGTAAGGCGTGCTGCTTAAGTTCCTTAGCACGAGCGGTATAAAGTCATATCGTTTGAGTTTTCCAGTAGCGGTATACTTGAGAAAAAAACCAGTGTAAAAGGCCCTCCTAGAATGGAGAGCTATAACGAAGTTGAAAAGTATTATTATCCATATTAGTAAAGGCGACTTCACCGTCACTTTGTGAGCTTGTTACAAGCGCTGTTACATTATTGCCAAGTGGCTTGCTAAGACTGGCCTGATAAGTTCCTTCTGAAACTTGATAATGAAGGTTAGCACTAAGTCCTAGCTCTTTAAAATTCTTTGTTACGCGAGAGTTAATCTCTCCCTTAACATTTATATGGGTTTCTGACTCGACCCAAGGGTTAATCACTCTTACAACGCCCTGCATTTGGAGGACTCTAGCTTTGAACTTAAGTTTAAAGTTCTTAGAAATAGAAGCCGTTGTATTGGGCCTAAGTGCTTGGCGAACATTACTTACTCTTTGAAGAGCAGAACCCTCTGCAGCGTTCTTCATTGCTCCTGATAGTCTCTTATCCGCATAACGAAGCATCATTCGACTAAACCAGGCCTTCTTTTGACCGCGATCAGGAGTATTATAAAGACCAGTAGAATTAATATCCCAATTTCTACGATATTCCTCTACTTTCTCCCATCTATTTACTTGATCCTTCATTGAGTTCATCACACCGTGGTTATCCTCTACAAAGACATTATTAAGCCACATTTCACTCTCTAAAGGAGCTGGTTGATAATCATCGGCAGGAACAGCTGAAGCTGGGCCACGGCCTCTTCGTGTCTTCATTACCTTAGAACTTGAAACCTTCTTAGGTTGACTCCAAATATACTGGGTGTATAGCTCAGTTGCTTGAACTGAGAGCGACAGTGTAAAAATGGCCACTGATCGTATAAAGAATGAACATATTTTGAAAAGGTTACTCACTAATTGCTCCTAAGTAGCTGGAACTTCCTATTTCCCATTTCTCTTACAGTATTAAGATGCAACTATGAGGCCAAAGCTAGGAGAACTACCACAATTGAACCAGTTGAGCGCGTCACATCAACTCAAGCCATTTCATGTACTTATACTGCTAAATCCAATATATTGATGCCTTCCCCCTATTTAAAAGAAGGTCCTATGAAGAAGTTTGGGTTTTTAATTATGGCCGCGCTATTTGCCTTATTACTTCTGGCCTGGGACCACTACAAGTATTGGTCGGGACCATTTGAGTTTCTAAAAGAAAGAGAGAATCTCTACTGGGCACTCGCTCTCTTCAGCACTGTAGGAATTTTAAATATCCTTACTCGAGTTTTTCCGAGTAAGTTTTCTAATTTCTGGCAACAGGTTTTTTCAAATATTAAAAGCTGGAGTTTTATCATAACTCTCCTTCTTACCATTGCTCTGTTTACTCTCTACTATTTCTTTAGCTATTCCTTCCCAGATATTATTTTCAATATTCTAGCAACTCTTCTCTCCCTTCTTTGTCTTCACCGTTTACTGGCCTCCACCTCTATCTATAAGGCAGTCGTTGGTGAAGTCAGTTACAAGCGGGCAGGATGGATTGAGAAGCTATCTACTAAGGAAGGAATTACAGCGAGCTTAAGAAGTATTAATCTTAAAGTACTTATTGGCTGCGTCGCTATTGCCGCCATAGGTTTTGCTTCCTATTACTCTTACAGTAATAGACCCGTGCCTAAAGAAGAAGAAAGGCTTAGTTTTTCTCTTGAAAAACCAAGTGAAACGAGAATCTCAAAGAATAGTAATGGCGAGATCAAAGAATATATTTCACCGCTACAGATTAATTTTAACAAATCTACTGCCCCCTTGGAGCTAGTCGGAAAAACTCTTGAAAAAGGATTACCCCGTCTTTTTCCAGAAACTAGTGGAAAGTGGAGTTGGGTCAGTGATCAAAGACTCGTCTTTAAGCCAACAACCAAGTGGTCGATTGGTACGAAGTATCATTTTAAAATTTCTGACCTCCAACTTCCAAAAAGATATATTAAAGAGAAAAAGGAAGATGAGTTTGGCATTACTTCATTAAAAGCAAGTGTTACTAAAAATGAATTCTACGAAGATCCAAGAGACCCCAAAGTTAATAAAGTAATCTTTTCTTTAGACTTTAATTACCCCATTAATCAGACCCAATTTAAAGATTTCCCTATTCTTAAGAAAATTGAATATTCTAAGAGTTCTAAAAAGGGAGATCGTGGACAAGTGGTCACAAGCGAAACACCAGTTAAGTACAATATTGTATTTGATGAGCTTGGCTACAAGGCGCATATCCACAGCGAAGCTCTTTCGATTCCAGAACAAAGTGCGAGAGTGACTCTAAAGTTACCAGCGGGGCTTAAATCTAGTTTTCAAGGAACGAGCACTGACTATCAAGTGGAGTCTCATGTTGATCTTCCTGGCATGTACAACTACTTTAACCTTCAGGATGCCAACTTAAGTATAATAGAAAATACCGAAGGTATTCCCGAGCATATTGGTGTTCTCCAATTTTCAACTGGTGTTAAGCCCTCTGCTTTAAAGAATAAGATTAAAATCTACGAACTTCCTGAGAAGAAGAAAGTCGGAGGAAACGATATAACTCATTGGGCCCAACATGAAGGCCTCGCCCTAGGATTAAATAGAACGCAGCTCACCAGGAAAAGTCCACGTTTCCTAGAGAACTCACAAGAATTCCCGAAGCTTCATTCTTTTGACTTTGATCTGAAGCCTTCAACGTACTACCTCCTCTCAATTGAAAAAGGAATCAAGTCAGCTTCAGGGTTTGTCTTGAATGGAACTTTTGAAAAGGTCATATACGCTGGACCATACCCGAAGAAGCTTAAACTTATGCATAAAGGAAATATTCTAAGTTTAAGCGGTCAGAAGAAACTCAATATCTATAGTGGAAATCTTAAAGAAATTAATGTGGAGATTGGCCAGCTCTTAGAGGATCAAGTTCAACATATACTCACCCAAACCAATGGTGATTATACGAACCCACGCTTTAAAAACCAATATCAATTCAATGAAAAGAATCTTGCACACTTTGAAGAATTTAAAATTGATGTTCTCAATGCAAGTGATAAGAAACCAAGTTATTCCTCTTTAGACTTCTCTAAGTACTTAAGTAGAAAGATTCAAGGAAGGAAAACTCAAGGTGTCTTCTTTGTTAAAATTACTGATAACGAAAATCTTCGTCTCTCAGATCAGCGACTCATCGTTATAAGTGATCTTGGTGTTATGATGAAAAAGGATGTTACTGGAGAGCACTACTTCTTTGCTCAATCCTTGAGTACAGGAAAGCCAATCAATCAGGCGCTTATTCAAGTCATAGGCAGGGATGGCCTCTCCATCTCTTCGACCCGAACAGACTCCCGTGGTTATGCTGAGGTCCCCGCGATTGAATCAACCCCTCCTATGGGAATTCTAGTAAAGAAAGCAGAGGATCTTGCCTACCTCAGATACAAGGACTATAGCACGCGCTTAGATAATTCCCGCTTCATGGTAGGCGGAATTAGTAATTCTAAAGTAAAGAATTCTCTTAGAGGTTTCTTATTCAGTGACAGAGGAATTTATCGGCCTGGTGAAGAGGTTCGTATTGGCATAATAGTAAAAAGTGGTCAATGGGATAGAAGCCTCTTGAATCTACCTGTTGATATCGTTGTCACTAACTCTCGTGGAAAATCCATTATTAAAAAAGAGCGAGTCCTTACCCGCTACGGTCTAGATGACCTGATTTTTAATCTCAACAGAGGAGCTCCAACTGGCTCATACACGGTTAATATTTACACGTTCTTTAAGAACTCTAGAAAAAGTAAGAGAAAAAACCTTATTGGAAGTGTTGATTTTAAAGTTGAAGAATTCCTCCCCGATCGTCTTAAAATTGCCGCCCTCTTCAATAAAGAAAAAGTATCAGGATGGGTTACGCCCCGTGGGCTAGAGGCCAGTGTTAATCTTCAAAACCTCTTCGGCCTGCCAGCAAGTGGAAATGAGCTTCGCGCCAAGTACAAAATTAGCCCCGTTTCATCCTTACATTTTTCAAACTATAAAGACTTTCGCTTTGATAACCCAACGAAGTATTTTTCGAGCTACTCTGAAGACTTATCAAAAAAGCAAACTGACAGTAGCGGTAATTCTAAATATACATTGCCTATAGAAAAATTCTCTAAGAAGATTTTCCGCTTAAGCTTCTTTGCAGAAGGGTTTGAAAAAGACAGTGGTCGATCAGTAACAGCGAAGACCAAAGCTCTTATTTCTCCCTACCCCTACTTAATTGGCCTTAAGAGTATTGATGACTATTCTTATATCAAGAGGGATGACAAGCGTACTGTTGAATTCATCGCCATTGACTCGGACTTAAACCTGGCCACTCCAGAAAACCTAACCATTCAATTTATTGAAAAGAAGTATGTTAATGTTCTCACGAAGAGACCAAATGGCCGCTTTGAGTATGAGTCACAAGTTAAAAAAGAAGTTCTCTATAAGAATCCCTTCAAAATTAATAAGAGAAGCAAAGCATTTAAACTGGATACAAAGAGAGCTGGGGACTTTATCGTTGAAATCAGAGATGAGAATGAAACGATCTTCTCCTCTTTTGATTATACAGTCATTGGCCAAAGAGACCTTTCTCGCTCTCTTTCCCGTAATGCAGAATTAAAAATCAAGTTGAATAAGAAAGATTACCTTCAAGGTGACACCATTGAGCTTGAAATACGTTCGGCCTACACAGGTCGCGGCCTCATCACTATTGAAAGAGATAAGGTTTACGATTTCATTTGGTTTAATCAAAATAAGAAGACAACGACACAGAGAATTGTGATTCCTTCTGACCTTGAGGGTAACGCTTATGTAAATATCACTCTTCTCAGAAGCCAGTATAGTGATCAAATATATACAACCCCCCTAAGTCACGGCGTAGAACCCTTCACGATAAG
>CALHBL010000288.1 GCA_937930825.1 uncultured Bacteriovoracaceae bacterium | reverse complement strand
ACAACAGAAATTAACGCTCGCAATATTCAATTCCTAGGTGGCCAAGCAAGTGCATCCAATGATGGAGCTCGAGCTCCTCAGGCCAGCAGTAACAATAATAACAGCAATGAGTACAATCAAATGCAACCTCAGAATAACAGTGTTATGAATCAAGACTATGATATTTCTTCAGATTCAAACTTCACTGCTGATGATATTCCGTTCTAGAAGCCTTCTGCTACAGGTACTGAGTATAATTACATTCCAAATATGACGAGAGGCCCTTTTAAGAGGGCCTTTCTTATTAGCGTTTTCCGTACCGGTTTCCTTATGTTCCTCAGTTGCGAAACCACAGGAGCATGGCGGACGAACATGAATTTGAAACTTTTGGCTAAAGTTTATACAGCATATGTAAATAAAGAGGTCTTGCACTATTAAGAAGTCAGCCTATGTAGAATGAGTTAAGAATTTATCAAGGAAAATATATGAAAACTCTATTTGGAATGCTTATTCTTACTTTTAATACTTTCGCTAGCTCTCCTCAAACAGGACCAGAATTAAAGATCTTTGGAGGAGTCCGATACAAGTGCCAAGGTAGAAACAAAAATCAATGTTTGCCAAAGACGCCTTCTTATTTGAGATTTGAACAATTTACTCAGACGAATGATCGCTTAGCATTCAGTGCTAAAAAGGTAACAGCTAATAACAAGACTGTAAGCTTTGTAAATCCAATGATAAATGGAAAGCCAATCTCTCCGTATACTCAAGCTCCCTGCACAAGCAGAGACCGTTTGGGACTGTGTAATTCACCAGTAGGATTGAAAGATGTCAGAGGCCTTTTATGTAATCACCTAGGACTAAGAGGCTTATCTGGTAACGGTGGTAGTAAAATTAAATACTATAGCAATAGTAAACCCCTGTACGTTGTTTACGATAATAGCAGACAATTCTGGGATCAAAGAAAAGCTGGTGGAATGCTGACTCGTGGTTTTAATTACGATGCCATCCATACGCTTAACTGCTCTCGATAGGCATTAAATGCCCGATGTATTGCATGAAGGTAATACTACTGGCTTTGAGTAAGGCTACATTCTGAATATACGAAAGGCCCTTTTAAGAGGGTCTTTCTTATTTAGGGGTATTAGCTTTATTTAAATGATTCACTATTGTTTAATTTCAGTAACTTAGCTGGTAGGGATTTGAAGAAATTAATTAGGTTTTACATCCAATACTCCGATTAAATAAGAAGAGGACTTTATCCCGCTACTGGAAGGGAACTCAAGCAGAACGGCTAAAGGCGCGTAGCTTGATCCTTAATTCCATCCGGGAACTCAAGTCTTTAGGTGAGTTTTCAATACTTGAAAACTCAAACGGTAGGACTATATAAGTTTTATGACTAGTGAAACAACGATTAGTAGCTATTTTTCGATTTCCTTTGGTCTCGTTCTGATTGGTCAGGAGATTCCCTATGATATTTATATTAACTCCTCAAGCCATGCAGTAAGAGAAAAATTTGTTTGTATTTTAAAAAAAGGAAGAACTCTAAGTCAGAACGAATTGGAAGATTTTAGAGAAAAATATTATCAACTCTATGTTAATGAAGAAGAGAGACCTCTCTATTTAAGAAGCTTAGTGCTCTGTCCTGAAGGCAGTGATATTGAAAAAACTGCGGCGATTAAAGATTCTGCAATTAAGCACTTGAAGTCAGTTTTTGAAGAGGGTTATGAATTTACTAATGAAGTACTCGATGAAACTTTAGAAGGGTGTAGGGAATCAGTTGAGTCCATGGTTGATGTGCTTGAAGATTATACAATTACGGATATGCAAAAGTTAATAGCTGAGCTGAGCTTTCATGACTTCTATACTTATGATCACTCAATCAATGTTGCCATGTATTCGATCTCAATTTTAAAGGCCCTAAAGCCAAGTGCTACTCGTAAAGAGCAGGTAATGGCCGGAATGGGTGGGCTCCTTCATGATCTCGGTAAAGTTAAAATTCCAACACGAATCATTAATAACCCTGGCAAGCTGTCTGAAAATGACTTTCTAGCGATTAAAGAACATCCTAAGTATGGATTTGATTTATTAGAGAATCATGAATGTGGGCATTCAGGGATTAATATAGAAGTCATTAAGAGAGTTGTTAACGAGCATCACGAAAATTTTAATGGGACAGGTTATCCCAATAATCTTGCAGGAACCGATATAAGTGTTTTCGCTAGAATTACCGCCATTGCAGACTTCTACGATGCTATAACAACAAAGCGTTCTTACCATGAGGTTCTCTCTACCCAGGATGCATTAGAAGTGATGGCCAAGTCAGTAGGCCGAAAAATTGATCCAAAGATTTTTGAGATTTTTAGAAAGAATGTCGATGTCATTCTTTCGGGAAAGAGTAATGTGGAACTTCCAGATGACTTTGACCCTTGTCAGCCTCAGAATATTCTACCCATGCAAAAGGTTGCACCTAAGATTCAACGCTCAGATTTTTTTGAAAAGGAAGAAGTTGATTATGGGAAAGTTAAGAAGAAGAAAGCGTCCTAAATATCAAGAGCACGAATCAGCTCATTGACTTGCTCTTTAGTATTGAAAATATGAAAACTTAGTCTCACGTTACCTTGGCGAATACTAACGTCAACATTGCGAAACTTTAATTCTCTTTCCAAAACAATAGGATCACATTGAGTTGCTTTCACGCAAAGAATATTGGCCATATGGTCTTTAGGTGTAATGACTTCAAACTTATTCTTTGGATAATTCTCTAGAAAGTAATTTCTAAGCTCTGCATTGTGTTTTTGAATATTATCTAGGCCCACTGCAAGTAAGAAGTCTAGGCCAGCTTCTAAGCAAGCATTGACAAGCATATTAGGAGCTTGGCCTCTATCAAACTTTCTAGCGCCTTCCAATGTCTCAGTAGTATAATCAAGGAGGTTGTAAACAATTTTTGAATTTGGTGATGTCACCCAATTTCCGGACTTATGTGCAACTTTCTCTAGTGCAGAGTCACTAAAATAGCCAAAGGCATGGCCATAAGGACCTAGCATCCACTTGTAGGAGCTACAGGCGAGGATATCAATTACAGATAACTCTTCTGGAGTAATAGGCATGCCACCAAGGGCCTGAGTAGCATCAACTATAAAGAGAATATCTCTTTCCTGGCAGAGTTTCCCAATCTCAAGGATATTCATCCTCTTTCCAGTATCAAAGGTAACATAACTCATATTAAAGACTCTACAGTTCTTAGGCAGAACCTTTTCTAGCCACTCGCGAGTAGGAATAAGTTCTGCACCAAGCTCCAGGAGTTGAAAGTTAATACCCCTTGTTTCAGCAGCACGCATCCAAGGTAGGACATTTGATGGGTAGTCTTTATTAATAGAGCAGACAATATCGCCCTCTTGAAAAGAGAGGCCATTGGCAACGGTATTTATAACATCCGAGGTCGATGTTGAGTGGGTTATATTCTTTGCCTCACAGCCAATGACGCGAGCAAGCTGCTCCCTAACTCTTTCAGGGATACCCATCCAGGTATTGTAATTGTAGAAAGAAGGGTTCAGTTCTTTTTGAAGTGCTTGGCTAACTTTTTGCTTGGCCGAATAAGGAGAGGGCCCAAAATAAGCGCTATTGAAGAAGAAAGTATCAAGATGATGAAATTCTTTTTTAATGAACTCAGCTGTTTCGTGTTTCATGATAAAGGCTCACTTTAATTTCTGCACAATCGCCTATGAGAATGAATCACTTTTAAAAAGTGACTCTACTCAACGGCATCTTTAACAGAATTTTTCATGGCATCAACTTTCTTACCGGCTTCTTTTACAGCATCAGATGCAGAGTTCTTCATAGCATCGACTTTCTTACCAGCTTCTTTTGCAGCATCAGATGCAGAATTTTTCATGGCATCGACTTTCTTACCAGCTTCTTTTGCAGCATCAGACGCAGAATTTTTAACGGCATCCATTTTCTTAGTCGCTTTATTGACTGCATCGGATGCAGAATCTTTAACAGCATCAATTTTCTTTGATGCTTCCGTTTTAATTTTAGAAGGATTTAAAGCATCAGAGTTGAGAGGTCTTGCAACAGGTGCTTCTGAGTCTAGTAGAGAGCTTCCGGCCTTCTTACCTTGAAGTCTTGCAAGAAGAACTGAGTTACCCATAAAGAGAATGGCCAGGACAACGGTTGCTTTACTTAAGATATTCCCTTGTTGGGCACCAGTCATGAGGCTGTCACCACCACCTGAGAAAAGTCCAGCTTCTGCACCCTTACCGAATTGAAGAAGTACGAGAATAATGAGAAGAATTGATACCGCAGCTTGGAAGAACATGAGAATGTCGGTCATAGCAAAGAATCCTTAAGAGTTTGTGACATTTATAATCCCCCTAACTTATATAAAGAGCCGATTTTTGGCAAGGGATTGTGTAAAGCATAAGGCACAGATGAGTGGTAAAAGCCTTAGTTTTTCTGCAAAGAAGAAGCTATTGACGCCAAGCGGCTGTAATCAGTGGCTTTTAGTGAAGCGCCACCAACGAGAGCACCATCAATATCTTTCTGACAAAGGAGTCCTTCGGCATTCCCAGGCTTTACAGAGCCGCCATAGAGGAGGGGAACTTGCTTATCCCTCCAATCCAGGTCAAAGGCGAGAGTATTTCTAATAAAGTGGTGAATAGCTTGAGCTTGCTCAGGAGTGGCCACTTCACCAGTTCCTATGGCCCAAACAGGTTCATAGGCAATAAGAAGGGTATCATTTGCTATTTGTGCTGGGCCTATGGCCTCGAGCCCTTCTATCAGCTGAGACTTAATAACTGATTCAGTAATACCTTGATTTCTTTCTTGAAGTGTTTCTCCAACACAGAAGATAACCTTTAGCCCACAACTCAGGGCCTGGTGAACTTTCTTATTGAGAAGATCGTCATCTTCTTGGAAAAGGCTTCGGCGCTCACTATGACCAATGAGGCAGAAGGTTGCCCCCATATCTTTGAGGGCCTTAGCTGAGGTTTCTCCAGTGTAAGCTCCAGAGGTGGCCTCACAAATATTTTGGCCGCCGACTTGAAGTGTCTTGGGAGAGTCATTTACAAGAGTTTGAATATGGAGGGCCTGAGGACTAATCCATGTTTCACAAGAGCTTTCAGAGAGGTCAAGATCAGCAAAGAAAGATTTAATACTCTCTAAGTCTTGATTCATTTTCCAATTGCCAACGATATATTGTTTCTTCATGAAGCCCTCTGTTATTTTTTCTAATTTAAGCCAATTCTTTTTTTAGTTTAAGCCAAACTTTAGAGCGCTAATACCTGGAAGAGAGCCATTTTCAATATACTCAAGTGAAGCGCCTCCACCTGTTGAGACATGCCCCATTTTGATGGATAGCCCACTCTTATTAACAGCAGAGACACTGTCGCCTCCGCCAACGAGAGTGAAGCTGTCTTTTAATTCCGCTAAAGTATGGGCCAGACCAAAAGTCCCTTTAGAGAATTGTTCTTTTTCAAAAATGCCCATTGGTCCATTCCAAAGAATAGTTCTACAGCTTCTGACTTTTGCACTAAATGCTGCGAGTGTTTGCTTTCCAATATCTAAGCCCATCTGATTTTCATCAATATCAGCTCCACTTGTATTGATTCCCTCACTGGCTTCAAAGTTATCCGCAACAATATGGTCTTGAGGAAGAAGGATTTTATGAGATGATTTTTCGCGAAGAATTTTTTTCGCCAGTAAAATATCTTCTTCAGAGCAAAGACTCTTTCCAATACTATGGCCCTTTGCTTTTAAGAAGGGATACGCCATAGCTCCGCCAATGAGGAGATGATCAACTGTAGTTAAGAGGGTTTCAATAACTTTGATTTTATCGCTGACTTTAGCTCCGCCTACAATAGCGCAAAAAGGCTTTTTAGGAGAGTTCACAATTTTATCGAGGGCCTTTATTTCCTTCTTTAGGAGAAGTCCACCCAAGGCCTTATTTTTGAAGTAAGCATTAATTCCATAAGTACTTGCATGCTTCCTGTGGGCAGCTCCAAAAGCATCGTTGACATAGAGGTCACCATAGGAAGAGAGCTTTCTTGCAAATTCAGCATCATTTTCAGTTTCTTGACTATGAAAACGAAGATTTTCTAACATAATGATTTTGGTATTAGGCAATTCAAGTAACGTTCTAATCCCTTGATCAAGGCAGGACTCGCTGAGTACAACTTCTTCTTTTAGGACTTCAGCAAGATACTTTGCCACAGGCTCTAGGGAGAGCGCTTTATTGACTTTTCCCTTGGGTCTGCCCAGGTGACTCATAAGAACAAGAGTCTTGGGTTTTTGTTCAAGTATAAGACGGATGGTAGGCAAGGCACGATCAATTCTAGTGGGGTCAGTTATCTCTTGATCACTATTAAGGGGGACATTGAAGTCAAAGCGAGCAATGACTCTTTGATTACTAAAATCAGCTTCATCCACATATTTGATGGCCATAGGTGCCTTTCCTTAAATTACAGTTTGCTAGCTAAGAGGCCAGCAAGATCTAATACTCTATTTGAAAAACCAGCTTCATTATCATACCAAGCAACAACTTTCACAAGGTCACTTATCTTATTGGTCAATGCTAAATCGACACATGAGGATTCACGCATTCCCATATAGTCTTCACTTACAAGAGGAACGACTTCAGTTTTTAAAATGCCTTTCATTGCCCCTTGAGAGGCGTCAATAAGCGCTTGATTAACGGCCTTTGTATCTGCTGGCTTTTCTAAAACAACATTGAGGTCAACCATTGAAACATTTGGTGTAGGAACTCTAATTGCAAAGCCATCGAGTTTACCAGCAAGTTCAGGAATAACTAAGCCCACTGCTTTTGCTGCGCCAGTACTGGTGGGGATCATGCTCATACAAGCAGCTCGTGCTCGGCGAAGATCAGGGTGAGAGTTATCCAGAATATTTTGATCAGAAGTATAGGAGTGAATTGTTGTCATAAAGCCGCTTTTAATACCAAAGGTATCGTTTAAAACTTTTGCGACTGGAGCTAGGCAGTTCGTCGTACAGCTAGCGTTGCTGATAACATTATGTTTCTTGTTATCATAGAGATTATGGTTAATACCCATGACAAAAGTACCGTCAAGGTTCTTTCCAGGGGCGCACATGATAACTTTTTTAACAGAGTCTCTAAGATGCATACTTAAGGATTCTTTATCTTTAAACTTCCCAGTCGCATCAATAACAATATCAACTTTGTCATCTCCCCAAGGAAGTTTCGAAGGATCTCTCATCGTATGGAATTTGATTTTCTTGTCGTTAATCTTAAAGAAGTTATCACCTTCATTATGCTCTATGGTTCCGGCAAACTTTCCATGAACAGAGTCATAGCGAAGAAGGTGAATATAGGAGCTTGGCATACCTGGATTATTGACTGCCACCACCTCATAAGGAAGGTCTGTTCTTGAGAAGAACTCTCTGATTAGTGTACGGCCAATACGGCCCATTCCATTTATAGCGACTTTTGCCTTTGTCATAAAAAAGGACTCCTCATAATTACGTTTTAACTTTTTGAACAAATATCACGACTTAACTCTTTCGAACACCCTTAAAGAGTAGCATTTACTAATTGTCTGACACTTTTAGTCTAAAATTCTACAAGATTAGGAAAAATTCTCTCTAACTTTTGATTTGTGCATGGTGTTGTTAAAATAGAGTAGTGAAAACTCAAAGCGATGTTATTCATTATGCCTCAAAGGCCGATTATCTTAATCGGGTTCCAAGTGTGAAAGGAGAAGCTATTGATAAGGCCAAAGGTCTTGCAAAAGACCAATTAGAAAAATCCGCCTCCTCCGTTTCTAAAATTTCTAAAGAAAAGAGCGCAATAGGTGAAGATTTAGAAAAGATCAAAGAAGCTCCAAAAGAAGTTGGAAAAGCAGTCACAGATAAAGTGAAAGAGGGAGCAAGTGCAGGTAAGCATCTTCTTTCTCAGGCCGTTAGTTCTGTTGCAAATGGCCTTGGGGTAAACCCTTTATCTTCATTACCAATTCCCAGTATAAGCACATCAAAAACGGTTAGTAAGACTAGCGCTCCTAAAGTCGTGGCCCAAAATAAGCTCATCAATAAGCCTGGAATATTCTTCGTTAAAGGTTTTTCCGTAAATCCCTTTAAAGCCGATGATGTAGGGCTTGGGGCCATGGCAAGTAATATACCCTCATCTAAACTCTACTCTTGGGATAATGGGGATGAAATTATAAAGGCCATTAACTCTAGGGACCCAGCTCAACCTATAATTCTTGTGGGTCATGGAATGGGAAGTGATACTATCGTAGATGTGGCCAATAGGTTGAATAGTGACGAACATAGCTTTAGGAAGATAGACCTTCTTGTCACTATGGACTCAGTTGGTACGGAGAATGATATTATTCCCCAGAATGTAACAGAGAATTTCAATGTCATAAGTGATGGCGATTACCTCTTCAATGATGGGCCTAACGTTGCTCGCAAGAATTCTGCTACAGCTGTAACTAATGAGCTACGGGCGGAATCCCATAATGAAATGGAGCTAAGTCAAGAGGTTCAATTCTTAGTTTATGAGAAAATAAATAAATCGTTGATGGGCGCTATTGAAAAGAGAGACTTAAAGAAAAACCTAAGAGAACAGATGGAAATTCTTAATTTATTTAAACTTGCATCTCCAACATCTAAGCAGAAAATTCAAAAGTTAATTTCTAATAAATCGCTATAAGAAAGCTAAAATGAAAAAAGATTGAGAGCATTCTGATAAGTAACTTCCAAAACCTCTTCAACACTAACACCTTTTATTTCTGCAACCTTTTCGGCAATAAAAGGTAAGTAATAAGGTGCATTCTCTTGGCCTCTGTAAGGTATGGGGGTTAGAAAAGGAGAGTCCGTTTCTAAGAGGATTCTCTCTAGTGGGCACAATTCTACAACTTCTCTAACTTCAGCGGCGTTCTTAAAAGTGATAATTCCATTGAAGCCAAGATAGAAACCATGATCAAGAGCTGCC
>CALHBL010000287.1 GCA_937930825.1 uncultured Bacteriovoracaceae bacterium | reverse complement strand
GCATGGCACCAGCTAAAATTTCTGAAGCTGAAGCGCTAAAGCGATTGACCATTACAATAAGAGGTCCGTCATAAGTAATATCTGGATTCTGATCTTTTAAAACATCGATTTGACCTTTAGGGTCACGAATTTGGACGATTGGGCCTTTCTTAATAAACAGACCTGACATCTCTTCGGCATCTTGAAGAGCTCCACCACCATTATTTCTTAAATCAAGGATCATTCCATTAACTCCAACTTTCTTGAGCCTCTTTAGCTCCATTAAGACGTCAGCTGTACAAGAGCGATCAGGACTATTGAAATCTCTATAGAACTTGGGGACATGAATGTAGCCAACTTTAATATTCAACTTGTTATGCTTTAAGATACTTCCCTTAGCGTAACTGGCTTCAATTTCAACAATATCTCTAATGATAGGAATTACTTTTCTTGAGCCATCAGCTTTCTTAACTGTAAGTCTTACTTCAGTTCCCTTCTTTCCTCTAATATAGCGAACAGCATCGTCTACTCTCATATTCACTAAATCTACTGGAGTACCTTCTTTTTCAGCAGCGAAGAGAATTACATCATCAACCTCTAGTCCCTTTTGCCTCCACGCAGCTCCACCAGGGACAATACGAGTTACCTTAATATAAGCCCCATCTTCCTGGAGTACTGCCCCTATCCCTTCAAGTTGACCGGAAATATCGATGTCAAAGTCTTCTTTCTTCTTAGGTGGAAAATAAACAGTGTGGGGATCATGTACTGCAGCGACAGCATTGAAGAACTTTTCAAGATTATCTGTCCTTCTGTCCTTTAAAAGCCTTGTAAAGTACTTCTCATACTTCTCACTTTGCGCCTTGTGGGCCTTAGCACGCATTTCCTTATCATTTAAAATCTTTTCTTTCTTCTTAGATTTTTTCTTCTTAGCTTTAGCTACTTTCTTCTTATCCTTCTTCTTTGATTTCTTAGGGTTCTTTAGTTCTTTTTGAGTTTCCATTATAGAGATGTAATTCGAAAGAACTGATTGTTTGAATATTTTACGCCAATGCTCATTGAGCTCTTTATCAGTGGAAAAGTAATCCCTCTTCTTTCCATCTAACTCAACAGACTCTTTCTTCTTAAAGCTAAACTGTTTCTTAAAAATTTTCGTTCTTAGCTCGTTAATACTATTTATTCTCTTTTTGAATATAGCGACAGTCTGATCAACTAATTCGTGCTTAGCACTAGTCATCTGATCATCCATCAAAAAGCGGTATTTTTCGAGCGCCTTAATATCAGATTTAAGAAAGTACTGCTTATTATAATCAAACCTTTTTAAGAACTCAGGAAACGCCTTCTCACTAAGGGCATCATCAAGAGATTTTTGAGTATAGTGAAACTTCGCAAGCCTAGAGCGAATCATAGTACCAATCAACTTCTCTAAATGCTTATCGACCTGCTCTTCACTAGAAGCTTTCTTCTTAGAACTTACTTTAGCAAAAGCGGGGTTTCCAAAGGCAAGGGAAATAAGAAGGACTGCGAGAAAGGAATTTTTCATTTAATCTCCAAAAAATATTTTCTAAACATAGATTTTGTGAGTCTCACATTACAAAGTGATTTCTATGCTCTAGTTACCATCATAAGCAGGAAGTAGTCTTTGCGAAAGGGTGAAATATCTCCTCTTTACATACTTGTGCGTTATACTTTGACTTCCCAATTCTACACCAAATGACAGCTAGAAGAAGTAGTAAGCTAAAGAACTTACCAGAGCTTTACACACCAGTTTCTATGGGCCAACAAATCTCTCCACTTTTTTTTTGCACTAGGCCCAAATTCGTAACTCTTGGACAAAGTTTAAGAAAAGATCGACCGTATTTTATCCGGCCAAGGCTTATAAGAAAAGGTGTTGTCTAAAGCTTCTCCACTCTTAGAATAGGGCCTATACAGGTTTATCGAATCAAGAAAGAATATAAGAAAACTAAAAGGACTTTTATGGACTCCCACCTTGCCCCAAGCGCCTATCTTCAGCAACCAAGTATTTACCATGAGTCAATTGTCTTCATGACAGATGATGACCTCTGGTTGGTTTCAATTCACGGAGGCCAAGCGAGGAGACTGACTAATTCTCTTGGTCTTACTTCTTCACCTGTAATTAGTCCCGATGGTTCAACTATTGCTTACCTCGCTAATGATCATGGGCAGAATGACATCTTTACCATCCCTCTTATGGGTGGAATACCAAAGCGAATTACCTATGTTGGTGTCAGTAGAATTTCTGGCTGGGCAGACGACAAATCTATTCTCTTCAGCTCAAACCACGATACATTCTCGGCCCGCGTAACAATGCTGCACGAGATCAATACCCTAAGCCTAAAGTCAACACCCCTTAACCTTGGTCATTGCTCCACTATTCAAACCCAAGGCAGTGTCAGAGTTCTTGGTAAGAACCTTGGGGATCCGGCCCGCTGGAAGCGCTACCGAGGAGGTACTGCGGGAACTCTTTGGATTGACCAATTGGGAAGAGATCAATTTAAACAAGTTCTTCCTAGAATTAAATCAAACTTTGCAAACCCGCTCATCATTGAAAAAAGGCTCTACTTTATCTCAGATCATGAAGGTATTGGTAATATTTACTCCTGCACTTTTAATGGCGCTGGTTTAAAGCGCCATACTCACTGTGAAAAATTCTATGTAAGAAATTTTTCTTATAGTCAGGGAATTATTTGTTTCCAGGCCGGAGCAGACCTCTTTCTTCTCGATTTAAAAAGTGGAACCACTCAAGAGATAGAAGTTATAGTTTCATCCAGCTTTAACCAGTCAACGGAAAGAATCGAAAGTATTCAGAACTTCTTACAAGAATACTCTATTGACCCAAGAGGTAGAGAAATTGGTATTGTCGCCCGAGGGAAAATTTTCTCTCATAAGCCTTGGACGGATGCTGCTCTTCTGTGTGGTAATACTAATAATCGTTACAAGAATCAAACATACCTCTTTAGTGACAATGATAGTACAAGCATAGTCGCAGTAGAACTCGATCATGAAAATGAAGAAAGGTTAGTGCTCTTCAAAAAAGAGAAAGATAAAATACCAAAGCAAAGTCCAACCCTATTGCTAAGTAAGCACGACTGGGGAAAGATTGAATCAATAACCCCACACCCATCAAAGGAGATCATCTCTATTACTAATAATAGAAATGAGCTCTACATTCTAACTCTTAAATCAAAGAAGTTAGAGCTTATTGCAAAGAATGAATTTAATTACTTTGATTCAAGTTCATGGTCACCTTGCGGTCGTTATTTAGCCTATACAACCTTAACATCGCGAACCGTAAGTTCGTTGGCCATTTATGATACAAGAACAAAGAAGACCAGAATACCCCTCCCTGGAGTTCTCGCAGACTACTCTCCAGTTTTTGATCCTAATGGGAAATACCTCTACTTTATTAGTATGCGAGAATTTCACCCCAATTATGCTGAAACTCATTTTGATTTAAGTTTCCCCTTTGCCAGTAAGCCCTATGCTCTTGTTCTTCAAGAAGACTGCCAGAGTCCTTTTGATCAATTCTTAGGTCATGATTTAAGTGATGATGATGACGAAGGTGATCAAGAAAATGATCAAGAAGAAGAGAACCAAAAAGAAGAACCTAGAGCGACAACCTCAAAAAAGGTGAATCGTTCCAAGAAAAAAACCACTAAAACTAAGTTAAAAACTAAAAAGAAAAAAACGACAGACAAAGCACCAAGCAAGGAGTCTCAAAAGCTCCTTGAAGACCAAGAAACAACTATTGACTGGGATGGACTCGAAAATAGAGTTATCCCCTTTCCCGTGGAACTTGGTGGCCACAGACAAATTAAAGCTGTGGATGATAAAGTCTTCTTCTTAAAAGGTGATGTGTCAGGCATTGACCCCAATGATCCCTCAATGGAAGATGAAGGGCCTACGGATCTCTACACATACTGCTTCAAAGAAAATAAGAAGGAAATTTATCAAAAAGATTGCTCAGGTTTTCAGATCAGCCTCAATGGTAAATTTATTCTTATGGACTGTGAAGATGGTCTTAGGCTCGTGCCAAGTGATTCTAAACCAAATGATGGAGATGACTATAACAAGAAAAATGGTCATATTGACCTCTATGATATTAAGCTAACAGTTAATCCTAAACAAGAATGGAAGCAAATGTATCGTGAAGCTTGGATACTACAG
Source organism: uncultured Bacteriovoracaceae bacterium (assembly GCA_937930825.1). Lineage (GTDB taxonomy): Bacteria > Bdellovibrionota > Bacteriovoracia > Bacteriovoracales > Bacteriovoracaceae. Next base: position 4,447 of record CALHBL010000287.1, on the reverse strand, counting down.
CGAGAACATTTTTGGGCCGAGGACATGAGTAAAATCAACTGGGTAAAAGTTTTTAAAAACTACCTTCCCCTTCTTGAAAAAGTTAATACAAGAAAAGAGTTCAGTGATCTTATATGGGAGATGCAAGGCGAACTTGGAACAAGTCACTGCTACGAATTTGGGGGCCATTATAAGAGAAGAGCAAATAATGAAAGAAGTGGTCAGCTCGTTGCGCAAACGAGTTGGAGTGCAAGGGATAAGTCCTACACCCTTAGTAAAATTGCCCATGGTGATTCATGGATTTCTTCTTCTTCATCCCCCTTAACTGAAGCAGGAGTTTCTCTTAAGAATGGAGATAAGATATGCGGGGTCAATGGTCGCCTCTTTGAAAAAATTAACGATCTCAATCTTTCTCTAGTCGCTAGAGCAAATAAGAAAACTCAATTCATCATCAAGAGAAAGAATTCTAAAGATTTTGAGCAAGTCAATATCACCCCCTCCAGCTCGGCCCATGCTGTTCGCTACAGGGATTGGGTTGAAGCTAATCGAAAATTTGTTCATCGTAAGTCCAAGGGTAAGTTAGGCTATATTCATGTTCCCGACATGGGCGTTCAAGGCTTTAGTGAATTTTGGCGCGGCCTTCTTAGTGAGTGCCCAAAGGACGGCCTTGTGGTTGATATTCGCTACAACGGAGGAGGCCATATTAGCCAGCATCTTCTTAAGATTCTTGCCCAAAAAATTCAAGGGTTTGATAAAACACGTCACATGGGAATTGAGCCTTATCCCATGTACGCCATCAATGGCCCTATCGTGGCCATAACTAATGAGCATGCAGGCAGTGACGGTGATATCTTCTCTCATTCCTTTAAACTAATGAAGCTAGGGCCCTTAATTGGCAAGAGAACTTGGGGCGGCGTTATTGGTATTTGGCCGCGGCATCCTCTTAATGATGGCTCAATGACATCTCAACCAGAGTTTAGCTACTGGTTTAAGGATGTTGGTTATGACGTTGAAAACTATGGCACTGATCCTGATATTGAAGTAGAGATAACTCCTAAAGACTGGAAAGAAGGTAAGGACCCTCAACTTGAGCGAGCAATTCTAGAGGCCCAAAAACTCTCTAAGAAGAACCCTCCACTCAGACCAAACTTGAATTTAAAGCGTCCGAACCTTTCAATCCCTAAACTGCCCAAAATATAAGAACAGCTATTAAGTAAGGTATTCAATTTAATAAATAAAAAGGCCTCTTATAGTAGAGGCCTTTTTCATAGGAAAAAAGAGAAGTTCTCTTAAAGTGAGAACTCCTTCCTTTTTTAAAATTATTGTAATTTACGAATTGTGTACTGAAGAATACCGCCATTTTTGAAGTAGGCCATTTCATCTTCGGTATCAAGCCTAGATTCTAGAGTTGCAGTCTTTGTGCTACCATCAAGATACTTAATTGTCATAGAAACATCTTGGCCAGGACTAAGTTTAGCGCCTGCATCCAAGGAGATTTCCTCATCACCAGTAAGCTTATAGGTTTTTCTTGATTCTCCGTTCTTAAACTGAAGCGGAAGAACACCCATACCAATTAAATTAGAGCGGTGAATTCTTTCAAAGGACTCAACAATGACAGCTTTTACTCCTTGAAGAAATGTTCCCTTCGCGGCCCAGTCTCTTGAAGAACCTGTTCCATACTCTTTACCACCAATAACAACAAGGTCCTTACCATTGGCCTTATACTTCATTGCTGCATCGTAGATCGCCATTTGTTCGCCATTAGGGACGTACTTAGTGTAGCCACCTTCAACACCAGGAACCATTTCGTTCTTAATTCTAATATTGGCGAAAGTTCCGCGCATCATAACTTCATGGTTTCCACGACGAGAGCCATAGGAGTTCCAATCCTTACGATCAACTTTATTATCTTTAAGATATTCCGCTGCAGGAGAGCCGCCAGCAATTGATCCGGCCGGAGAAATATGGTCCGTTGTTACAGAGTCACCCATGAGAGCAAGAACCCCCGCATTTTCAACTTTGAAGCCAGAAGTAATGCCATCTTTCATATTTTCAAAGAAGGGTGGGTTTTGAATATAAGTAGAGGTGTTATCCCAATCATACATTTCACCGCTTGAAGTTTTAACGGCCTGCCAATTCTCATCACCTTCAAAGACATTAGCATAGCGCTTCTTATACATCTGACTTGAGATATGCTTAAGCACAAGTTCTTCAATTTCAGCATTAGTTGGCCATAGATCCTTAAGAAAGACATCATTTCCATTCTTATCTTTTCCAAGAGAGTCTTTTGAAACATCCATCATCATATTACCCGCAAGAGCGTAGGCAACAACAAGAGGCGGCGAAGCAAGGTAGTTCGCTTTTACATCAGGAGAAATTCTTCCTTCAAAGTTTCTATTTCCTGACAGGACAGAAGTTGCAAGGAGGTCATTTTCATTAATGGCCTTACTTACTGGAGCTGGAAGAGGACCAGTATTACCAATACAGGTCGTGCAACCATAACCAACAAGGTGAAAACCAAGGGCATCTAAATGTTCTTGAAGACCAGATTCAACTAAGTAGTCAGTAACCACTTTTGATCCAGGAGCTAAAGAAGTCTTTACCCATGGCTGAACTTTCATTCCCAATGCGTTCGCTTTCTTAGCAACTAGGCCAGCAGCAACGAGTACAGAAGGATTCGAAGTATTAGTACAACTGGTAATCGCAGCGACAACGACATTACCATTCTTCATTTTATAAGACTCACCTTCAACATCATATTCTTTGCTAGCAAAGTCAGCAGAGTACTTAAATGTTTCTTGAGCCGTTTTTTCAAAAGAAGCAGCAGAGTCTCTAAGCTGAATTTTATCCTGAGGTCTCTTAGGCCCAGATATACAAGGCTCTACTTCATCCATATTTAATTCAACAACAGAGGAAAACTCAGGTTCGGTATCACTACCCCAAAGACCTTGCTCTTTAGCATAGGCTTCAACTAGTTCAACAGTTTCATCTTTTCTTCCTGAAAGTTTTAAATAATCTATCGTTTTCTCATCAATTGGAAAGAAGCCACAAGTAGCACCATACTCAGGGGCCATATTAGCAAGAGTCGCTCTATCAGCTAGAGAGAGGTCTTTCATACCAGGTCCAAAGAATTCAACAAATTTTCCAACAACCCCGTGGGCACGAAGTTTCTCTACAACGTTAAGAACAAGGTCAGTCGCCGTCATTCCTTCACGAAGTTTTCCAGTCAGCCTTAGACCAACAACTTCAGGAATCAGCATTGTAACAGGTTGACCAAGCATGGCCGCTTCAGCTTCAATTCCGCCTACACCCCAACCAAGAACTGCAAGTCCGTTAATCATGGTTGTATGCGAATCCGTACCGACACAAGTATCTGGGTAAGCTAGAGTTTCGCTCCCTTCATCTTTAGTCCAAACAACATCCGCAAGGTACTCAAGATTCACTTGGTGAATAATACCAGCTCCAGGAGGAACAACTCTAAAGTTTTGAAAAGCCTGCTGACCCCACTTCAAAAATTTATACCGCTCCATATTTCTTTCATATTCAATTTCAACATTTTTCTTAAAAGCATCTTTAGAGCCAAAATGCTCAACCATCACAGAGTGATCGATAACAAGATCAACTGGAGAGAGAGGATTAATTTTTTTAGGGTCTCCACCAAGATCCTTCATTGCCTCTCGCATTGCTGCGAGGTCTACAACTGCAGGAACACCTGTAAAGTCCTGCATTACTACTCTCGCTGGGTGGTATGCAATTTCTCTTGTGGATTTCTTTTCTTTTAGCCAGTCATTAACAGCAACAGCATCATCCCAAACAACTGAAGATCCGTTCTCATTTCTTAGAAGATTCTCAAGAAGAACCTTTAGTGACTTAGGGAGCTTATCGATATCACCAAGGCCTGCCGCCTTAGCTTCTTTTAAGCTCCAATAAGAATAACTCTTGCTTCCAACTTTTAAAGACTTTTTGACTTTGCTCATTAACGCACCTCGCTTACAGCATATAAATTCATTATACAAATCTGGCCCATTTTAACTAAAATTTACGATGAAGTCATGGCATGAAGCTCTTTAGAGTAAATCGATTATCAAATTCAATCGCTTTGAGCTTTTTATGGATTTTTAAAGGCGGTCAGACATGAGTTCCCACTCACCATTCCCAAGGGATTTGATCATGTATCCATAAGGATGAAGCTTTCGTCTAAGATTATAAATATGAACATCAATGGTTTTAGGGTGAACTGCCGTTCTTCCCCAAAGCTTTGAGAGAATGAGCTGCCGATCTACTTTATTAGCACCTTCATCCAAGAATAGGCTTAACAACCTTTGCTGCTTGGTGGTTAATCCCTCTATTACTTTTCCGTCTATTCTCACTTCAGTTTTTAAAGTACGCCCAAGCTTCTTTGCATTTCTAAGTATGGTTTCAACTTTGACGAGTAATTCATTCTTCTTAAAAGGTTTGGTCATATAAT
>CALHBL010000286.1 GCA_937930825.1 uncultured Bacteriovoracaceae bacterium | reverse complement strand
ATTATAGAGTTCACAAAGCGAATAACTGGTGCTTCATCAGCCCCAGCATCCAGAATATCAATGGGTCCATCGAGATCAAGATTTTCATCGAACTCATCTTCAAGAGTGTCGACGAGGTTTCTGTCTGCTTTTTCGTATACTCTGTTAATTGCATCCTGAACCTTGAGAGGAGGGGATACCATCAACTTAATTTCTTTTTTAAAAATTTCTCTTAGGTCATTTATAGCGTCAAAATTAAAAGGATCCGCAATAACTACACTGACAGAGAACTCTGTCTCAAGAAGGGGAAGAAGCTCATTAATCTTGGCATAGTTGATAGGGATATCAATTGTTAATTGAGGATCTACTTCATCGACATTAATATCCATAACGTAGGGTATATCTACTTGGTGGCAGATAACCTTAATAATATCATGAGGGTGAATGTAGTTCTTATTGAGGAGGATTTCTCCAATAAGCATTCCAGAGTCTTCTTGGGTTAAGAGAGCTTCATCAAGCTGCTCTTCTGTTAAAGAGGTGTGCTTGAGAAGAAGCTCTCCAATCTTGGACTTATTTCCCTCAACCTGGGCGAGCATTTGATCACTTAGTTTCAATGCTACTCCTTAATCTTTCTTAACGGCACTGTTCTTAGTCTTCAACTCTTGAACAATTTGCCTGTAGTTTGGAATCATGGCGACATCATCATCTAAGTCTATGTCGGATCCAATTCCATTTTCATCTTCATTACTATCTCTATAGTTTCTATTTTCTTCATAGAGTGGTCCACTTTCTTGCTTCTTGGCCTTTTCATAGAGCCCTTTAACAGTAGTTCCAAAGGGATCATCTTCTCCCACTGCCTTCTTTAAATGTGAACTTCTGCGATTGAGAAGATCTTTTACGTTGGCCGCATTATCCCTTTGATAATTGGCCAAAATTCTTGGAGTAAGAAAGAAGAGCAGGTTTAGCTTTCTAATGCTTTTTTCAGAGTTTCTAAAGAGCCAGCCTAGAACGGGAATATCACCAAGGAGGGGAACTTTAGTGTCTGTCACTGTTGAGGTGTCTCTCATAAGTCCACCCATGGCAACAGTATCGCGATCTCTGACAATAACAGTCGTATTGATGGCACGTTCTGTAGTCCCCACACCCGGTACACCTTCAGGAGGAGCAGTATTAGAAAAATCAGCTATGGTTTGATCAATCTTTAATTTAATAAAGCGAGTCACTTTATTAATTTGCGGCTTTATTTTGAGAGTAAGAGCAACCTTTTGCAGCTCTACTCCCGTTGTCGTTCCTGTTGCTGTTTGAGTTTGTTTTGGGATAGGAACTTGTTCCCCAACTTCAAAAACAGACTCAGTATTGTCTAGTGCTAGTACTTGAGGTGTTGCGAGGACATTTGTGTTGGAGTTTGAAGCAATCGCCTTAATAAGCCCATTGATAGTATTAACTTGAATATCCTGTCCATTAGGTCCAGGGATCGTAATTCTCTTTCCCAGACCAAGGCCTGCAAAGAGTCCTCCAAGGGAAGTCGCAGCTCCAGTGACTGAAGTGAGAAGTTGAGTGAGGTCACCTTGCTCACCAGTTGCTATTCTTTGAGAGTTTCCGGCCCCAGTAGCAGCAACTAAACTTGTGCCAAGAGAGCGGCCATTACTCACATTGGTCTCCATAATAAGCCCTTCAACGTAAACTTGGTCTCTAGGGACATCTAGTTTCTTAACGACTTCTTTGAGGGTGAGATAGTCAGTAGGGGATGCCGTAATAACGAGGGCATTATTGTCTTTATCGGCGGTGATTTTTACATCATCGGAAAATAACTTTGAACCGGTACTGGCCTGAGTTCTCGATCTTCTGCTGAGCCTACTTGATCTGCTTGAAGTGGATTGTTGAGCTCCACTGACAAGGCTTGAAAGGGTCTTAGATAGAGACTCCGCATCGCCATGGTTAATATAGTAAACATGGATTCGGCCACCACCGCGGCTGACATTCTTGACATCGAGTTTCTTGATGAGGTCTCTTAGCTGCTTGGCCCCGTCAGCATTGGCCATGGCAATAATAACATTTGTTCTAGGCTCAGCTATTATTTTAGAGATATTCTCTTTCTTCTTTGAACTTGAACTTTTGAATTTTCCGGAAGATTTTCCTTTAAGAATTTGATCTAAGAGTTTTGCAATTTCTTGGGCGGAAGAGTTCTTAACGGGAATCATTTGTAGTGATTCTTCGTAACCGGGAACATCGATGAACTTGATTAAACTAACGAGGCGATTAATATTAGAGCCCGTGTCCTGCACAATAATAGTATTGGTTTGTTTAATATCAATAATTCGTCCATAGCGGGACATGAAGGGCCTAAAAGATCTGGTTACCTCTGTAGAGTCAATATTCTTTAGGGGAAGAATCCTCATGACATAATTGTCAGTATTGGGGGTGTAGTTCCCCGTATAAATTTTTGTAGGCGTATAGCGAATATCTCTAGTCGCAACAATTTTAAAGAAGGAGCCACTCTTAACTAGGGTGAAGCCATTTATTTCTAGGGCGGTCAGGTAGGCCTTCCAGGCATCCCCAACTGTTATGGCAGTAGGGGCAACAATACTAATCTTTCCCTTTAGGCCCTTTCCATCCATTATCAGATTGATACCGGTGAGCTTTTGCATATGCTTTGTGAGATCCTCTAGAGTCGTATCTTCAAAGTCAAAATTGGTAACGACTTCAGGTCCAAATGCTGTTTCAGGATTAAGATTTACATAGCCTTTATTCTTTGGAACGCCGGTTACACTATTGATTCCGGTTCCGCGGCCAAAGGAGTCAGTTCCTGAGTTCTTAGACAGATCAATAGTTTTTGATTTTCCTTTATCGAGGAGACCTTTAGCGGAGCCTTTTGAGCCAAATTTAGTTTTCTTTCTTTTAAATTTATCAAATTGAGCTTGCGCTGGTGCAATACCTAGGCAAAGGCCCAAAAGAGAAATACATAATTTCTTTGTAATACCCATGGGGTTACGTCCTTTATAGTTGAGTCATACTCAAAATTCTGTTCTATTCAAAGTCATACTCTAAATTCTGATCTATTCCATTTCTACTAACATCTAATTCAAAGTGATCTATCTTATCGATTTGACCAAAAGTATTCATGAGTTCACCGATATTACTAATTTTCTTTCCATTGATGCCACAGACTTTATCTCCCTCTTGTATGCCAAGTTGGGTATAGATTGACCCTGGAACTACTTCTTGCATTTTAAAGCAGAGGCTGCCATCGGCATTCTTAATTTGGATCGCTCTTGCTTGAGTAAGAACTTCTGAAATATTCTCTAGCATTTTCTTTCTGACATCTTTTTTGATTTTAAAAGAGTTTCCGCTATTTTTAATTCCAGCTTTCTTGGCATCACTGAGGACTTTCTTGCCAACCTTTGGATCTCGAATGATATTAGTTTTCTTAAGTTTCTTACCTTCTTTCTTCTTCTTGCTTTGAATATATTCACATTGGCGGCTCTTTAAATTCTTAAAAAAGAGCTTTTCGGAGGTAATGCGTCCTATTTCAATCATGCCAGGAAGCTTGTCACCAACTCTGAGAAATTCTTCTTTCTTCTTACCTCTTACTTGGACACTCGCCAGGCTCTTTACTGAATCCTGAAGAACTACCGTATTAACAAGCTTTAATGAGAGACCGCTCTTTGTATCAGCGTCATCACAGACCGCAGGCTCAGATTTCTTGGCAACAACTATTGGTTTTTGATCTTGGGAGTTGAAGAGATCATTCTTTCTTAAGTTTGCGATTCTCTTGCGAAGTTCGGAGTTCTTAGAGTTTCTTAGCATCGGTGCCGCTTTAGAGAGTTTTGCGGTGGGGATAGGAGTAAAGTACCCAAGAAGCATGCGTGCTGTGAGATAAGTTCCGCTAAAGGCCAGAAAGATAATAAAGTAGCGGTGAATGCGCGGCCTACTTTGAGCAGAGAAGATAAAATCAAAGATTCCATCAAAATTAATTTTCTTAAACTTCGCTACAATTGACTCTAAGAAGTTTCCTTTCCCAGCGCCCATAGTAAAGCTTGGTGTTTGTTTCTTAGTAAAATTAAACTTCAACGACCGTGCGAAATTTTTGACTCTATTCTTCATCTTTTGGGAAGAGCTCAGATTTAAATCAAACTCTCTTACTGAAGGATTCGTGGCCTCTACTGGCCCTGAATCATCAAACTCCACAGGCTGAACAGTAGAACTTTTTACTTGGGGAAGATCAGGAAGAGCTTCGCCTTCCTCTATCTGTTTTTTCTTTATATCTTTAACTGTAAGTTGAGTGAGTGTGGGGTTTGTCTCGTCTTCAACATAGTCTTCATAATCTTCACTATCAAATAGATCTGTATCTTCAATATCTACAGCTTTCTTTCTTGAGAAAACATTTTTTAGTTTTTGGAAGAGGTTGGAAAATTTTATATTAGGTTTCTTCATAATACCCGTTCGTTTTCATCCATGAAAAGTGCTTAGAGTGGGAAAGTACTACAACTTATAATACACCATATTTTAAATCACATAGGTGAGATGCATCAAGCAATGTTTTAGTCAATTCTACTACCGTTGAGTGTTTCTGTCTGTGAATATTGCGTCAAAAGGCCAATAAAAAAAATTAATCATCCTTGTTTGGTCCTTTGAGTTTGTATTGGTAAGATATTCCTCGATTTAAGTTAAACGATTGCGTTTCTAGTAAAGATCGCTGGATTAAAGAGGATAGGTAATGAGTCAAAAAGAAGAAATAGATTCTGTTGTTGGTGGATTGTTCTATGGTGAAGTTGATGAAGATGTGGTCTTTCCCTTTCCTCACTTCACACAAGAACAGGTCGAAGTAGGCAAGGAGTTCTGTGAAGCCGTGAAAAGGTTTGCAACTGATAATATTGATGGCGAAAAAATGGATCATGAAGCAGTGATTCCTGAAGAAGTGATAAAGGGCCTGGCCGAACTAGGTCTCTGTGGCCTTGGGGTTGAGGAAGAGCACGGCGGAATGGGGCTTGATTACACGCTGTATTCGAGAGTGTTTGCAGAAATAGCCTCATTTGACGGATCAACGGCCACCTTTCTTGGAGCTCACCAGTCGATTGGCTATAGAGCGCTTATGAATGAAGGAACTGATGAGCAAAAGAAGAAGTGGTTGCCTAGTTTGGCCAGTGGTGAGAAGTTCGCTGCTTTTTGTTTAACTGAACCTGGCTCCGGCTCGGATGCTTACTCCATTAAAACAAAGGCCACTAAGAATGATGATGGATCTTATACTCTTACTGGACAAAAATTGTGGATTACTAATGCGGGACTAGCTGAGTTCTATTCGGTCTTTGCTAAGACGGATCATGTTATAGACGGAAAGACGGTAGAGAAGATCTCGTGCTTTATCGTTGAAAAGAGTATGGAAGGGGTCAGTTTTGGTGAAAAAGAAAATAAAATGGGTATTCGCGCCTCAGAAACGAGGGCCGTCTACTTTGATAGCGTAACAATTCCTGAAGAAAATATTCTTGGAGAACTTGGAAAGGGCTTTAAGATTGCGATGAATGTTTTAAATTCTGGTCGGCTCTCTCTTGGGGCCGGTTGTGTCGGAGGGATGAAGACAATTCTCTCTCTTGCAACTGAGCATGCCGTAGGCCGTAAGCAATTTGGCAAATCAATTACTGAATTTGGCCTTATTCAAGAAAAATTAGCGACCATGTCCGCGCTTATTTATGCAACAGAGTCAGTTGTTTACATGACGACAGGTAATATGTGTAAAGGCCTTAAAGACTACTATCTTGAAACTGCTGTTTGTAAAATATTTGGATCAGAGTGCTTATGGGAAGTCGTTGATACCGGTTTACAGATCGCAGCAGGGAACGGGTATATGAAAGAGTATCCCTATGAGAGATTAATGAGAGACTGCAGAATTAATTTAATCTTTGAAGGGACAAATGAAATCCTACGCTGCTTCTTGGCCCTCTCTGGTATTAGAGGCCCATCAGATAAGCTAAAAGAGCTGGGGAAAATATCCAATGTATCAGCTGCACTGGAAGATCCCATTAAATCTCTTGGAGTTCTCACTGATTTTGCTAAGAATAGAATTACTAAAATGATGCCAACACGCTCCTTGTCCCGAGCGCATCCGCGCTTTGAAGATTGGGCCTCAGAGTTTAGCTCTATGTTAGGTGGCTTCTCTATTCAAGTTGAAAATACCCTCATGAAATATGGAAAGGGCATTATTGAAAATGAGTACCCGCAAAAGCGCTTAGCTAATATGAGTATCCAGCTCTATGTCTTCCTTGCAGTGATTTCTCGAACAACTTCTATTTTGAATGATGAGAAAATAGATGATGAGCAAAAGGAATACTGCTTTAATTTGGCCCAGCATTCACTACGAAGAGCGAAGCATGAGTTCATTTCTAACCTTAAAGAGATGTCTAAGAATATTGATAAAATCGAAACTGCGATTTCTGATCAGGTGGCAAAGAATGGCGGTTATGGGTTAGATATCATTGACTTCTAAAATGGGGTTGAACTTTTCTCCTCTCTCCTTATTGAGAGTACTTATTTATGTAAGTATTCTCAATTTTGGCTGCAGCTCCACTAAAGACCTTGGGTCAGCTCCGTCTCTAAAGAAAGGGGATAAGCCCCAAGAACAAAGTATGAAGGCTGAATCCCAAGAAAAAGCACCAACCATCGCCGCGGCGAAGGTTGAACCAAAAATTCTAAATGCTGACCCTTCTGCTTCTTCTGCGGCCCAAAAGAGCTTAATCAATAGAACTGATGCTATTGGCTTGAAAGGAATCAGGGCAACTCACCTCTACGCTGTGGATTGGAATGGTGATGGCCATGTTGATTTAGTGAATCTTCCTGACTTCTATAGTGTTCCGGATTTCTTTCAATGGTCGGTCAAGAAGAAGAAGTTCATCAAGGCCTTAAAAAACCCTTTCAAAGAAGTGATAAGAGCTTCATTCCTTGTCTTTGCTGACTTTAATAAAGACGGAACTCTTGATTTAATTGCAGCAACTCTTAATCAGAAGACTGAATTAGGAAAATACCCTCTGAGACTCTTCATCGCTAAGAAATCTCGAAAAAATGAAGTTTACTATCAGGAAGTCAAAGATGCCTTTCCTAAAAAGGTGATGCCAACTAGCTCTGTGTCTCTTATTGATGTTAATCTTGATGGACTTCTTGATATTTATATCGGCAATTGGTTTGATCATACAAAGAAAGTTCCGAGACCTGCTCCAGATAGAATATTTCTAGGAGTTGAGAACGGATTAAAATGGAAAGACGGAAGTTACTTATTAGAAGGTGAATTAGATTATAATAGAAGCCTTGGGGTTTATCCAAATGCAACAGCTTCCTTTGGCACAAGTGTTTGTGACTTAGACGGTAACGGCTATGCTGATATCTTGACGGCATCTTCATCGGGACGCTCAAATAAAGTTTGGCTTAATTTGGCAGATAAGAAGAATAACGACCGAATCTTCAAAGACTACGCAGTCAAGCTAGGCTTAGCTGCAGATAAAGAAGGCAGCTTTGATATCCGCGGGGGAGGCAATAGCTTCTACCAACTTTGCACTGATTATAATAACGATGGAGTGCTCGATGTCGCAGTTGGAGAACTCGTTCATTCCTATGATTCAGAATCTAGAGATCGTTCAGCGATTATGACGGGGATAAGTCCCGGCTTTCCCCCTTCATTTATTCGTACCGAGTATCATAAAGATGACGGTACGGCCTCTTGGTCTCAAGGAGACAAGAGAGCTATTTGGAATGATATCAACTTTGATGGAGTCGTTGACCTTATTGTAGAAAATAGTGGTTTTCCTCCAAAGAGCAGACTCATTCTCTTTGAACAAGGCCTTGATCATTCCTATGCCGATAGGGCCAAAGACTTCGGAGTTGATGTTATGAATCCATCTGGAACTATTGTCATGGATTATAATAAAGACGGAAGACCTGACTTATTGGTAGGCCAAATTTCAGTTCGAAATTCCAGTATTGTGCCTAAGCTCTATGCTTTTGAAAATGATTTCGATTGGAAGAGTAGACGAGTCATGAAAGTTGTCCTAAGAGGGACGAAGGCTAACTATCATGGAATAGGCAGTACTGTGACTTTAAGAACAAATAAAGCGCAGTATAAGCGCGTTGTTGACTACTCCTATGGCGGGCTCTCTAGCCAAAATGAAGAAGGTCTATGGTTTGGAGTTGGTGCCAAAGAAAAACTACTCTCTATTGAAGTAAGATGGCCACTGGCCCAAAAGGATAGGCTGGGCCGTAGCTATCCAGTTAGGAAAGTTTATCAATTATCTGAATTAGCTTTTAAGAAGAAGGTAACTCTTACTCTACTGGAGAGTGGACGTTACCTCTTCGAGTAGAGGTTTTACTTTTTGACCAGTTCGCTAAGCTCTCTTAAATGGGAAGGCATACTCTTGTAATTCAATGTCGTCATGAAAATTTCTGCTTTTGGCGAATTGGGAAGAGCTTGAACAATAAGAGCGTCTGTTTTCTTTAGCACATGATCGGGAACGATGGCGATACCAACATGAGATTTGACTAGATCAACGATAGAGTGAATATCGGAAACAGTGACTATTCTTTGTGAAACCTTCTTAGATACTGAGAACATATAATCCTCATCACCATAAACAATCCACCTATAATCATGGAGCTTCTTCTTATTAACTTCCTCTCTAGAGATGAGAACAAAGTTTTCATCAAAGAGTTTGAGGGAGCTGATAAGTTCGGATTGAATATTTTCAGAGGAGAAGATGACATCAAAGCGACCTTCTTCAATTCCTTTTTTAAGGTCTTTTTGATCACCGATACTCACTTCAAATGGCCTTGAATTCTTACGATAGAATTTACTTAATCTTGGGGTGAACCAATTCTTGAGCAGCCCGTGAAGTATTCCAACTTTTATTGGTCTATTGTCCACTTTTTCAAAAATATCGTGAGTGAGCTTATCGAAGTGTTGAGCCGCTATATAGAGGGAATTACCCTTATCTGTCAGAATAATTTTCTTAGAAGAGCGGATAATAAGTTCTTCACCAACACTTTGTTCTAGAAGTTTAACTTGCCTGCTTACCGCGGACTGGGCAATCTTTAGGGCATCTGCTGCCTTTGAGAAGCTTTCATATTGGGCCGTCAGTAGAAAAGCTTTTAAATACCTGTAGTCCATTACATATTCTCAGTTAACTGGGTTAAGAGACCGTTGCAGTTAAATCAGAACTTAGTGGCGGCACTTTGCTCTCATCAG
>CALHBL010000285.1 GCA_937930825.1 uncultured Bacteriovoracaceae bacterium | reverse complement strand
GAAATAATACTAGCAAGGGAGCTCACGTGATGATCCCTTATTCTATCATCAAGAACTTCACCATCAATTGAAATTAAACTCTTATCACTAAGGCCATACTCTAATTTAATGCTTTTAAGGAAAGACTCTACTGCCCGCTCATCATTTAAGTCCACTTCATTCTTCTGCGCCCAAAGTCCAAGCCCTCGAAACATGGCCCCCGTGTCTATGTAGAGAATATTGAGTGCACAGGCCAATTTTGCGGCCATGGTGGATTTACCAGAACCGCTAGGTCCGTCTATTGCAATCACTGCTTGGGCAGAGGATTTTAATTCATTTGTCTTCATCATCTCTCTTTCTTTTAAAATAAATTCGATAAGCAATGAGCTAGATCTCTAAATGTATCAAGGATGAAAAAGGAGTAAAAGAAATCGTTGAAGAATTTTTTAATGCTATAAGTTACGCTTGGCAATGAAGAGAGGATGGGCGTAGAGCGGGCCCCCACCAACTTCTTCTTCCCACCATGTCAATAATTGAACCTGCTGCCATTCATAGAGCCACCTTCGCTTAGTGACATAGGTCTTCACATACTTTGCAGCATTTTCTTTAAAGTGAAGAAGAAAGCCACGGCTCAATCGGCTATAGGCCCGCCTCACTTTGTCTAAATATAAGTTCTTGCTCCCAACAGGAAGTCCTAGCCGAAGTCTTCTCACCGTATAACCGGGTCCCATATTATAGGCCACAGTGGCATGAATGTAGTTACCCTTAAACTTTTTTAAAAGTCTCTTTAGATAGAATACCCCTAACTCTACATTATGCCCTGGAAACTTGGTTAACTCGCTAGCAAGAACCGGCTGAAGGAGACGATCCATCAATTTATTCAAATAGTGAGAAGTTGCTGGCATAATTTGCATCAGTCCTTGGGCCTTGACTTGGCTCACAGCGCCTGGGTTGAAATTGCTCTCAACCCACATAACTGAGAGGACCCAGATAGGGTCCACTTGAAAGACTTCACTATAATGGAGGGCCACATCGATATGCCTCTTAAGACCCTTTTGCAATCTTTTAGAGGTACCTGCTAGAATAATACTCTTCACTCTATTTGTGCCAATTTCTTCGAATCTCCAAAGAGCTAAGCGTTTATCAAAAGCAGGTCCTGCCTGACTAAATGCACTAGATTTTGGATTACGCCAACCCGCCGCAGGAGTAGGTGGACCATAAAGAGGCCCGGCAAGAATACGTTTATGAAGAAGGAAGCCAGTTGAAGAAACATGGGCCCCCTCAATTAAGAAAGCGAAGGAAACCACAAAGAATATTGCTTTGACGAAGGCCGGAGCAAGGCATAGCCATTGAATTAATTCCGCAAAAAGCCCCTGCTCATTGAAGTTTGAGTCACAACGGGACTTTTCATGAGGCATTCCCCACTCTGTAGTTGTTTCCGACAAGTTTTCCATTGATGATTCATAGCGCAAAGACTATTCCAAGGCAAACTTTATCTCTTAGCGGTCTCTCCTCAAGTAAATATTTCAAGTTTGATAGTAAAGGGAGATCGCCAAACCTAAGACCTAACCTAATAAGAAGATCAGACATTCGTTTTTCTAACTACTAAGTTCTAGTAACTTAGCTTATTATGAAGGCATTAAAAATAATCAAACCCAGTGATTAAGGACAATAGACCATGGCCAATACAGGTAAGAACCAACTCAAAGATGAACTCTCCAGCTACCTCCTTCAGCACAAAGACAACCCCATTCATTGGTTCTCCTACGGCCCCAAGGCCTTGGAGCAAGCAAGATCAGAGAATAAACCCATCTTCATGTCCATTGGCTACAGCTCCTGCCACTGGTGCCATGTCATGGCCGAGCAATCTTTCTCAAATCATGAAGTGGCCGAGTTCTTAAATGAGAACTTTGTCTGCATAAAGGTTGACCGAGAAGAACACCCTGATATTGATAATTACTACCAGCAAGCTTGCCAGCTCTTCGTCAAAACTGGCGGTTGGCCACTTAACGCTTTTCTCTTGCCTGATATGCGCCCCTTCTTTGTTGGAACTTACTACCCCCAAGAAAAATCAAACCCAGAAGAGGCCACTTTTCTAGAGTTAGCAAAGGAGCTCCATCGAGCTTTTACCAATGACTTTGAACAAGTCAAAACCAATGCTGAAAATGTCACTCGCGCCATTGAGCAAGGACCTGACCTAGGTGAGAAAATAAAATTCCCAGGACACTTTCCACCGCCCATGGCCATTATGGATGCCATTAAAGAATTCGCTGACAAAGAAAACGGTGGATTCGGTCAAGCTCCTAAATTCCCCCACTTCGCTTTCTACCAGTGGGCCCTTGAACAAATGCTAGAGGGCATGATTGATAAGGAGCATGGTGAGCATATTATTAACTCACTTGAAAAAATGCTCATGGGTGGACTCTTTGATCATGCTAAGGGTGGAGTGCACCGCTATAGTGTTGATCAAAAGTTTAGCGTCCCCCATTTTGAAAAAATGCTCTATGACCAAGCAGGGGCCTTAAGTG
>CALHBL010000284.1 GCA_937930825.1 uncultured Bacteriovoracaceae bacterium | reverse complement strand
CTTAAGATTGTTGCTTCCGAACATACCGGTGACTATAGCGAAACACTAGAGAATCTAATGGCCACTGATGACTATGCTCAAGCGTGCCCCGTTAAAAGTGAGCACACGGCCTTAATCACTTTCACAACCGGCTCCAGTGGCACCCCAAAGGGTGCTGATAGAAGCCATCGCTTCCTGGCCGCTCAACACTATGCTCTCAACCGCCACCTTCCCTATAGCGCCGGTGATGCTGACCTTCCGGCCTTCCCTATTTTTAGTCTCAATAATCTAGCGGCTGGAGTTAAGACAGTCATACCGGCCTTTGATGTAGGAAGCCCCAGCGAGAAAGATCCCCTTATCATGCTCAAGCAATTTGAAGTAACGGGCACTACTTGCGCAACCCTGAGTCCGAGCCTTCTGCGCGCTCTTTATAACTACTGTATTAAAGAAGAGCTGACTCTCAATTATCTGAAAAGAATCGTAACTGGAGGAGCACCAGTGAGTGCCGAAGATGTAGAACTGATGAAGAGCGTGGCCCCACAAGCTGAAGTTCTAGTTCTCTATGGCTCAACAGAAGTAGAGCCCATGGCGCATATTGAGGCCAATGAAATGCTTAAGGACAAGAAAGAGCAAGAGTCTCGTGACCCGCGCTTTGTTCCAGACGGCGTCAATGTTGGGAAGTTTGACTCTGGCCTTAGTGTAAAATATTTAAAAATCAACAAAGGCCCTATCACAGTAGAGAGTGACCGAGACTGGGGAGAGCTAGAAGTTCAAAAAGGTGAAGTGGGTGAAATTATTGTTGCAGGGGAGCATGTATGCGAGAAGTATTACAATAATGAAGAAGCAACTTTGGCCACAAAAATTAAAGATAACCAAAGCAGAACATGGCATAGAACAGGAGATCTTGGAAGAGTAGATACCAATGGGAATCTATGGCTTGTGGGTAGAGTTCATAATGCCATTGATCGAGCAGGTACTTACCTCTTTCCTGTTAGGGCGGAGTTTGTGATCAAAAAGGCCCGCGGAGTTCATCAAGCGGCCTTTTTAGGAGTCGCAGATAGCGAACTTGGAGAAAAAACTGTTGCGGTCTTCAGCCTCGATGAATCGGCCCCTGACAAAGACATAGTCTTAAAAGAAGTCCAAGAGCTTTTAGACTTTAATAAAGTCATTGTTGATCAAATAACTTATGTAGATAAGATTCCCATGGATCCAAGGCATCACTCTAAGGTGGAGTATGGAATCTTAAGAAAAGATCTTCAGGATAGAGCAATCATATGACACCAGATAACCCTCCCTCAACTCCGACCTATAAAGAACGCAGAAAGAGCGAAGTTTTCAGATGGATCGTTTTTATCAATGAGCGTTTTGAACCTGTCAGCCACTTTATTATGATTGCTCTGTTTGTCTACGCTCACTACCTTGTGGCCGATGCCAGCAAGTTTGTCATCATTGAGCCTCACCTTGTAGGCTATGTGGCCCTTGGCACCTGCCTCTTCTTTCTTAAACTAAGACTCTACGATGAAATAAAAGATTATGACCTTGATGTTGAAAAAAATCCTACGCGGCCACTACCAAGAGGTTTACTAGGCCACTTTGATGTCAAGAGGGCCATTGAGCTCTGCCTTATTCTAGAGATCATTTTCTTTACCAGCTGCGGAGCTCCGGCCTTCATCGCAATTATGTTCGCTATTGCTTATTCTCTTCTCATGTATAAAGAATTCTTTATACCAGAGATGATAAGGCCTCATCTTACGACCTATGCAACCAGCCATACTATTGTAACTTTCTTCTTATCAATTGCCGTCTTTTCTTCTTTTAGCCGCTTCAATCCTTGGTCAATGGATGAAGACTTCTACCTCTTCGCTCTTTTGAGTTGGCTGTCTTTCAATATTTTTGAATTAGGAAGAAAAGTTTATCAGCCCTGTGAGGAAAGAGAAGGTGTACCGACTTATTCAAGTATATGGGGTAAGTTTGGTGCCTTTATGCTGGTCTTTGTGCACGCCATCGCTGTCAGTGCACTTATACTGTATATAAGTACTGTTCAATATTTCTTTATGTTGAAGCTTCTCTCCATTCAGCTTATTCTACTCTTTATTATTGGCATTATTTATCTGTGTGGAAAAACCAAGGCAACGGGAAATCTATTTAGACTGTATAGCTCAGTCTTTATAGTTCTTATTTACACATCTATTATTGTTAACTACTTCGTCAGAGGCCTAAAATAATGTTTGTTATCACCAAAGAATCAGCACCAACATATGCCTCTAAATTTGCTGGAGGCAAGGGCCATAACCTCTACCTCTTAGCAAAGAGCAACTTTAATGTGCCTGAGTTCTGTGTACTCCCCTATACCTGCATGGGACTCTACTTCAAAGAGAGTGGTCTTGATGAAGTCATTAAAGAAATTCTTCTCAGTGATATTTCTCTTGCCCAGAAAGAAAGAAATATAAGTGAAAAGATCTTAAAAGTTACACCCGAGCAAGCCCCCATAACCACTCAATTTATTCTTGAAACAGCAAAGCGCTTTAACTCACAAGTTATTTCAGTTCGCTCCAGTGCCACGGATGAAGATGGTGGAGGGCATAGTTTTGCTGGACTTCTCTCAAGTTACCTCTTTATCCAAGGAAGTGATTCCATCTTAGAGTCAGTTAAGAAATGTTGGGCGTCAGGCTTTAGTGAACGTTCACTCTCTTATCGCTTTGAGAATCAATTAGAATTA
Organism: uncultured Bacteriovoracaceae bacterium; assembly: GCA_937930825.1. Lineage (GTDB taxonomy): Bacteria > Bdellovibrionota > Bacteriovoracia > Bacteriovoracales > Bacteriovoracaceae. The sequence goes on along the minus strand of CALHBL010000284.1, from coordinate 1,534 downwards.
ATTGAGATTAAAGTAGCCGTTGTTCTTCAAAGAATGATTTCTTCTGAAAAAGCCGGAGTTCTCTTTACAGGGGATCCCATCAAGAAGGATCCCCAATTTCATCTTATCAATAGTGTTTTCGGTGTTGGTGAAGGTCTTGTTAGTGGTCACTTAGAAGGTGACAACTATCTCATCGATAGAAAGAGTCAGGAAATTACACAGGAGAATATCAATCCTCAAGAAGAAGTCTTCACGCATAATAGTGATAGAACTGCACTCGTTATAGAAGAGCTGGATGCTTCTATTGGCCAAAAGAGCAGCTTAGATCGCCGTGAATTAGAAGAACTCTGCGGCTTAGGTGATAGAATAGAGGACTTCTATCAATCGCCGCAAGATATTGAGTGGGCCTTCCACGAGGGAGAGCTCTATGTTCTCCAATCAAGACCAATTACCACTCCTATCAATAGAGCAAAGGGCTCCCTCTTTATTTGGGATAACTCTAATATTGTTGAAAGCTATGGCGGCATAACAAAGCCGCTTACCTTTGGCTTTGCTCGCTATGTCTACCATCAGGTCTATGTTCAATTCTGTGAAATCTTAATGGTGCCTGCAGATCAGATCCGCAAGATGGACTACTTTCTTAAGAATATGCTCGGCCTCTTCTATGGGCGTGTCTACTACAACCTCCTCAATTGGTATAAGTTAACTAATATTCTCCCTGGCTATAAATTCAATCGTAAATTTATGGAAACAATGATGGGAACAGATGAGAGCTTAGAAGAAGAAATTGCTGAAAAAATAAGACCCCCAGAATATCAGAACACTCTAGGGGCGAGACTTAAGAAAGTCATTACTGGTTTAAAATTCTTCTACTTTCATCTCAATATTCAAAATATTGTTGATCGCTTCTTAAGTGATTTTTATCTCAGTTACAATCGCTTTAAGAAGATTGATTACTCTAAACTTAGCTCTGATGCCATTTATCAGCATTATAGAACGCTAGAGCGAGAACTCCTTTGGAAGTGGCATGCCCCCATTATTAATGACTTTCTTTGCATGGTTCACTTTGGTATTTTTCAATCCCTAACTAAGAAGTGGCTTGGAAACTTGGGTGATAATTTTCATAATGATCTTCTCGCTGGAAATGGTAATCTTGAAAGTGCTCTGCCTACCAAGCAGCTTATAACCATGGCAGGAATGATTGACAAGAGTCCGGAAGCCAAAAAACTACTCCTTGAAAATAGTAAAGAAGAACTGCTTGAAGGCTTTCGTCAAAGCCCTCATAAAGAAATCTACCAGGCCATAAGTGACTATCTCGACAGATTCGGTTTTCGCTGCATGAGTGAAATGAAATTAGAACAAATTGATCTGTCGCAAGACCCCTCACTCCTCTTTGTCTTTCTAAAGAATCTTATAAACTCCAAGCAAACAGACCTTGAAGAATATGAGCTGAGAGAAAAGAAAGTGAAGGCCGATGCTGAAGGTCTTCTCAATCAATCCATTTTCGGCCTTAAGAAATTAGTCTATATGTGGTCTTTGAAGCATGCTAGAAAAG
>CALHBL010000283.1 GCA_937930825.1 uncultured Bacteriovoracaceae bacterium | reverse complement strand
GTTACATCTTCAATAAAACCATCGAGGAGTTCCTTGTTACCGCTATCTGCAAGAATATCTCTTCTTAAGCGGTATATAACTAAACGCTGCTCTCCCATGACATCATCGTATTGGAGTAAGTGCTTTCTAATTTCAAAGTTTTGCGCCTCAAGTTTCTTCTGCGACTTGGCAATGGCATTAGTGATCATCTTATGCTCAATGGGCTCGTCTTCTTCCATACCCAAAGTATTCATAACTTTAGAGATTCTATCTGAGCCAAAAATTCTCATAAGATCATCTTCAAGGGAGAGAAAGAACTTGGAGTGTCCAGGATCTCCCTGACGACCAGATCTTCCTCGCAATTGATTATCAATCCTTCGCGCCTCATTTCTTTCAGTACCAACAATGTAGAGACCACCAAGGGCCTTAACTTCATCATTGATTTTTATATCAGTTCCTCGACCGGCCATATTGGTGGCAATTGTCACAGAACCTTTCTTACCAGCATCAGTGATGATCGTGGCCTCTCGCTCGTGGTTCTTAGCATTGAGCATTTCATGCTGGATACCAGCTTTAGTGAGTGAGTTGTGAAAATGCTCAGAACTATCAATGGAGTTCGTTCCAATAAGAACGGGCTGACCCTTTGCTTGCAGCTCTCTAACAAGCTTAATAACAGCATTAGTCTTTGCTGCTTTAGATTTATAGATAAGGTCAGGCTCGTCTATTCTAGCGATGGGAACATTTGTGGGCACAACGAGAACATTAAGCTTGTAGATTTTTGCGAATTCTTCAGCTTCTGTTTCAGCAGTACCCGTCATTCCTGCAAGTGTATCGTATAGTCTAAAGTAGTTTTGAAAAGTAACAGAAGCAAGTGTCTGGTTTTCCGACTTAATAGGAACGCCTTCTTTTGCTTCAACTGATTGGTGAAGACCGTCACTCCAGCGTGAGCCGTCTTTTAGTCTTCCCGTAAACTCATCAACAATGATGATCTTTTCTTCTTTGATAACGTAGTCGACATCTTTTTTAAAGAGGTGATGGGCCTTCAGTGATTGATTGAGATGGTGGATAAGGTCGTTATGCTCAAGGTTGAAGAGGTCATCTATTTTTGTAATTTCTTGGATTCTTACTAGGCCATCTTCTGTAAAAGTAGTGGTTCTCGATTTTTCATCCACAGTGAAGTGTTTCTCTTTTTCTAACTGAGGAATTATTTCGTTAGCGGTATAATAGAGGTCTGTCTTTCCTTCAGACGGGCCCGAGATTAAAAGAGGAGTTCTGGCCTCATCTATCAAAATAGAGTCAACTTCATCCACAATACAGAAGTTATGCCCACGTTGAACGTAGTCATCAAGATCGAACTTCATATTATCGCGAAGATAGTCAAAGGCAAATTCGTTATTAGTTCCGTAGGTCAGATCTGCCTGATAAGCGGCCTTTCTTTCTTCCTCATCCATATCGGCCACAATGACGCCAATACTTATGCCAAGCCACTTATAAAGAGGGCCTACCATTTCTTCAGCATCTCTTTTGGCGAGATAGTCGTTAACCGTAACGAGGTGGGCCCCTTTTTGGGTGAGGCCATGGAGGTACATGGGAAGGGCAGCGGTGAGGGTCTTTCCTTCACCAGTTTTCATCTCAGCAATATTTCCTTCAAAGAGAGTTATTCCCCCAACGAGTTGGACATCGTAAGGCCGCATGCCGAGGACTCTTACTGAAGCTTCCCTTACCGTAGCAAAGGCTTCTGGTAGAATATCTTTTAGAGTGGCCCCTTCTTTTAGCATCGCTCTAAACTTTGGTGTTTGCGCCTGAAGTTCCTCATCTGAGAGCTTCTTCATATTGGCTTCAAAGCTTTCTATTTGATTTATTAACGGCTTAAGTTTCTTAATATCTCGGTCATTCTTAGAACCAAAAATTGCACGTAATGGGTTTGCCATATTTCTTTCTCCTACAGGTAGCTCTACCTTAGAGAGCTCATCCTTTCTTTTTAATTTTCTTTAATCTAGTACAAAGTAAAGGGGGTCTACAGGAGTCCCGTTTACTCTAATTTCATAGTGTAAATGAGGACCAGTTGAAGCGCCGGTATTTCCGATAGAGGCAATCAAGGTACCGCGATTGACAACCTGGCCTTTCTTAGCAAATAGTCCTTTGGCGTGAGCATAGAATGTTTCAACTCCATAGCCGTGGTCTATTTGAACAAAGTTTCCAAAGCCAGCTTTCTTACCGGCAAAAGTTACCCTACCATCAGCAGCCGCTAATATCGGAGTTCCTGAGCGGGCACCGATATCGATTCCTTCATGCATTCTTAATCTCTTCGAAGTTGGGCTAATACGCGGGCCATAGTAACTCGTTATCCATCCCTTGGTAGGAAGGAGAGTCGGGGTGGAGCGTAGAAAAGAGTCTTTATCGAGGAGGAACTGGTCCAATTTATGAATATTAACTTCTAAGTCTTTAACGAAGCTTTTAACAAAGCCAAATTTATAATCAAATTCAGCAAAACCTGTGGCCATAGTAAAACTCTGCTTGGTGAGCTCATTCCACTCTTTGGTGTAGGAGTAACCTTTTTGCAGACCAAACTTGGTGGCAATCTTCTTTTCATAGAGGTTTTTTAAATTAATAAAGTCAGGAGCTGTTTTATATTCTTTGAGTTGATCAAGGTTGCGAAAAATACTTCCTTGCGGCTTTTGACTAGGGTCCTTGTTGGGAAGGGGTTTATCGTCCTCACCAGATTCATTAGCAGGCAGTTGACCATTTGAATTGGGGTCTTTCAAAGATTGAGTAAGGTTAGCTTCCTCAATTCCCGTAATGATCCGCAACTTCTTCTCAAAAGTATGAATCCTCTCCAGGTCTTCAGTAAGGGAGTTAAGCTTCATTTGAAAGAGTTGAATCTGTTCTTGAAGCTGACGATTTTCAATTGTGAGGTGTTTATTCTCATAAACTTGCCGCAGAATTTTCCAATAATCATAGGTAAGAATACTTATTAAAATAGTGAAGATGACCAAAAAGAATATCGCCGCATGGAAAACCACGCGGGGGATTCTGAAGGATTTTACCCCTTTCTCTCTTTCTGGGACAACCATGACGGTGAAGTAGCGATCCATAGCTGTGAATTTTAAACAACTTGCTCCCATACGCCTAGTAGTTTTCGCACCTTAGATATTATTATATTTTAGTGGGGAGTCATTTACTTGAATAAGGCCCTATTGAGCAACGATGAGCACAACGGAAATATTATCTTGACCGCCATTCTTATTGGCGAGATCAACTAGGAATTGGCAGGTTTTATCAAGTACTTCCACTGTGGCCTTAGCTGGGTCTGGAATAAAGTGGTTGATGACATAGACTAGATCAGATTCACTGACCTTCCCATGGAGACCGTCGCTGCAGCTGAGGAAGATATCATTGCGATGCACCTTATAAGTGAATATATCGACTTCCACATCATCTTCAAAACCAACGGTGCGCACCAGCACATTCTTTTGGGGGTCATCACTGGCCTGCTCTCGGGTATAGAATCCTAAATTGAGTTTCTCTTGCACCAAAGAGTGATCGCTTGTGAGCTGAAAGATTTTCTTATTGTTAAAGAGGTAGGCCCTGGAGTCTCCAACATTGGCCGTGTAAAGATAAGCACCGCGAAAGAGCTGGCTGACTAGGGTCGTTCCCATTCCAAGGAGCTCTTTGTCAGCTTCACCTCTCTCTTTGATTGCTTTATTGGCCGCTAAGACACCATTCTTTTGCAACTTGGTTGGTTCAAGGTCGTAATTTGCCAGGACGAATTCGGGTAGAACTTCAGTCGCCATTTGACTCGCTATGTCTCCACCGTTGTGGCCGCCCATACCATCAGCAACAACAAAGAGATGTTTCTCAGGGTTGAGGTAAATAGAGTCCTGATTTGTCTTTCTCTTCATTCCTATATCTGTAATTCCAGATGAAATAATGCCCATACTTGCCCTGCTAAAACTTTGATTTCGTCCTTATTAGTTTAGCGTGCCTATTGAGGGTGTCAATCAGAGATTGGGGGTTTGCCAGTGACTTCTTGACTCTCTCACTCAAGTTTAAGGTATTGAAATTAAGAGAGTTTTTGCTCATATTGTGCTTTAGAAAATGCCCCTCCTCGCGTTACAATAAACGGGTAAATGCAAAGGCAAGGTCTTTGGGACAAAAAATTTAGGCATCTGAAATTGAGGGGAGATCAACTATGGCGAATGTGAATATTAATGATTTCATGAAAGAAAATTATAAGGTAGAGGACTTCTCTCACCTGCATTGGACGGGCCCTTTTCAAGAATATGTTGATAAAGTTGCAGCGGATCCAAGAATAGCAAGAAATGCCTTTCAAAGAATCCACGACATGATCATGTCCTATGGCACCTCACAATATACTGAGTATAAGAAGAAAATTACGCGCTATCATTTCTTTGATGACCCGATGGAAGGGGGAAAAGATGCCGTCTTTGGTATTGATGTCCACTTGATGAAATTTGCAAACTTCTTTAAATCAGCTGCTGCTGGTT
>CALHBL010000282.1 GCA_937930825.1 uncultured Bacteriovoracaceae bacterium | reverse complement strand
TCTTCAACTGGCGCTACTCTTGTATTGAGCTCTTCAAAGTAAGTTGTGCAAATAGTGAGCTGGTCTTGGTCGAGAATCAGATTGGGTCTCACACCAGATTTTAGTTTCTCTAAAGTATCGAGGTAGATGTCTTGCAGGGGAAAACTCATCATAAATTTATAGTAACTGATTATTTAACTTAAGAGGAATTTTTTCTTATTTCTTCAGGCTTAGAAAGTAAGACAAAGGTTAACTAAATAGCTTCTTTGAGGGTCATAGTCTCTTCGGTACTTTCAAGGAATACTTTTGAGGCGGCCAGCATAGCTGTTTTGTAGTTTCCTCTAAGGTAGCGTTCATTCATCTCCGCTATAATTGCTCTAGTATTCTCTTTAGAATTTCCAGATTCATAGAAGCATTGGCTTAATTCATGAGCAACATTGAAGATGGCCGAGAGGGCCGAAATTCTTTTATAATCTAGCCCCATTGGAAAACCTGAACCGTCATACTGTTCATGGTGTTGAGCAATTATGATACCGACACTTTGTGGAATGCCTTCTATTTCCTCTACGAGTTTTTTTGATGCTGTAGGATGTCCAATAATCTCCTCTTGCTCACTCATTCCTAAAGATTTGTAGGCATACTCTTTCTTGCTCTGAATAGGGCAGAAGTCTTCGCAAAGAGAAACGTCATGAAAGAAAGCGGCGATAGTTATGGCCAACAAGTTTTCTTGAGTTTCTAAAGAAGTTTCTTTAAGAAGAGAGCACGCAATATAGGATAAGAGAAAGCTATGTTCTGAGCTGTAGCTTTGTCCTCTAATAGAATTTTTAAGAATTTGGTAAATTTCTGGTGCTCTTTCTAGTAACTGCATTGTGGAGTTAATGGCAATGTTAGTCATTTCGACGGCCTCATTACTCAAGCCTATTTTTTGAATTGTCTCTGAAACGGTTTCTTGTAATTGAATGGAGAAGACAGTACTCAGGGCATCATTAGTTGTGACAGCTAGGGCATTCTCACCAGGTACAAGTGGTCTCAATTGATCTACCATTTTCTTAGTGATAAGGCCGAAGTCTCTCTTTCTAACATAGAGGTGCTTGATATTTCTTTGATCTAGTTTTTTGATATCGTTAGTGTCTACTTCCTCATACCGATTCATAACTTTTAAGTATTTTTGCTCACTGATTCTTATGTAAACATCACAGAAAACTTCGGTCGTTGAATAGAAGAAGCTCAAATTAACTTTACAGTATATCTTTTCACTTTGTGCTCGAGAGCTTACATTGAGCAGTTTCTCTATCTTCTTAAATAGCATTTCACTAGGGCCTAAAACGTCAAAGTATTCAAGTAGAGTTTGACTCTTATACTTCTTTTTTAAGAGCGCTAAATTTTCCTGATTTTCTATTATAATAAGTGGCACAGCAACTTCGAAGGAGAGCACATTCTCGGCAAATTGACTTGTCTCTTCACTGTCAGCTTGGACAATGTAGAGGACGATATTCTTTCTTTCCTTTAGAAGATAGGAATTGGCCTCTATTGGATTTTTAAAACTAATAATGTCAATGTCAGTGACACCCGCTAGTAGCGTAGAGAAGTAATCTAAAAACTGTTCATTTTTGAATAATAAAACTATTTTGCTCAAGAATACCTCTCAATAGATGATTTATAGATTTATCGGCATTACGGCAATCTTATTTAATGAATTTATCTTAGAATTTGTTAAAATAGATTGATATACCACTACTGGAGAGTAACTTGAACCTTAGTACTATTCAGGTATACAAGTCTTTAGGTGAGTTTTCAATGCTTGAAAACTCAAATGGTATGACTATATAATCTGATTACTTCATCAGGTATTGACTTAAAGGACAGTGGCCTCACTATGGTAAAAATAAGAGAGTTAAGTGACACTCAACTTGTTTCACAAATTCAAAAATATGAGAGGATTTACTTTCAACTAGTAAATGAGCGAGATAAGAGAGTTGAATCTCAGGGCAAGTCTAAAGCCCTATATACCCCGCGAGAGCTAGAGTTGAATATAGTGGATACTGCACAAGAAGAGGAAGAAGAAGATTCATCGCCAAGCAATGAAACTAAATCTTATCAGCTAAAATTTGACGAATCAGAGATTGATCAAATTAATGAAGCAGAAAAATCAGTAGAGTTGCAAAAAGAAACTCCTGAAGATGAAGTTAGGGTTACTCAGCTGTTGAGGCTGAGTAAAGAGCAGCTAGATGAATTGAGAGGCAATAAGAAAGTTAAGAAAGTGACTAAGAAAGTTAAGAAAAAAGTTAGGAAATAATTTTCTTCTTAATAAGCCTCTTAGAAGAACTTCTCTTCTTTGAAATCTCTAGGTCAGTCAGCTCCGCTGCTCCATTGCGATGGTTATTCCTATTGTGACCTTTGCTGGCCTTTATTGCCGATTGAGCAAGAGTGATGCTTGCATTTTGACTGAACTTCTTGCTTGGCCGCTTAAGCCTTTGGCAGAGTGTGATACTCATTTCATTAGCTGCAAAGCGAATATAGGATTCACCAATTTGTATAATATCACCTAAGTAGAATAACTCTCTTTCAACAGGTTCGTGGTTGATATGGGTACCATTCTTCGAAGCTGAGTCAATAATCCAGAAACGTCCGTTACTAAACTCAATGGTGCAATGCTGCTTAGAAGCTCCATCGTCACTTAGAGTGATGTCACAACTCTCTGCGCGGCCAATAGTAATTTTACTTTTAGATGTTTGAAAGAGAGTGTGAACTCCACCTTCGACTAACTCTAGTACTATTTCCATTTCCATTTTCATTTTCATATCCTTCTTTAATTCTTTATCGAAGCTTTTCATTACTACATTTAAAAGTTGCTATTCTTCTTGTTCTAATCGATTTGAGTAAAAATACTGATCCAGTTCATATGGGCTTTGTAAACCTTTTGACGCTATTTGCTGAATTACCTTTGGTGTCTTAAAACGTTTGCCAAAGTGTGAGTAGAGCAGGTCATACTTAGCAATGATCTTTTGAATACCTTGAAATTGAATAAAGCTCAGAATCCCCCCTGTATGAGCAGGGAAGTGTGCAGAAAG
>CALHBL010000281.1 GCA_937930825.1 uncultured Bacteriovoracaceae bacterium | reverse complement strand
GGCCTTCTAGTGTAGTTCTCATCCATTGCCGCTAAAATACTGGCCTGCTTATCTTTAGGCAGTTTTTCAAGCTTGTCATATAGATCCCCAATACCATTATTAGGATTCACACCTATCTCTTTAAATTCGGCCGCAAACTTCTCAAAGACATCCGCATAGAAAATTTTAACCGCATGGCCAAAGATTATAGGATCACTGACCTTCATCATGGTGGCCTTCATATGCAGGGATAAGAGCGTATCTTCTTTCTTTGCTTCATCAATAGATTTAGTAAAGAAGTCTTTAAGCTTTGCAGCACTTAGCACACCTGAATCAATCACTTCCCCATCAAGAATTTTGAAGCCTTCTTTAAGAACTGAAGTTTCTCCGCTCTTAGAGGTGAACTCAATGCGAATATCACCTTCTTCTTTTTTAATAACTGACTGCTCACTTCCAAAGAAATCCCCATCTGCCATTGAGGCCACTCGAGTTTTGGAGTCTTTGCTCCACTCTCCCATGGAGTGTGGGTTATTTCTGGCAAATTCTTTAACCGCAGTGGCAACTCTTCTATCAGAATTTCCTTCCCGCAGAACAGGATTGACGGCCGAGCCAAGAACTTTTGAGTACTTCTTTCTTACCTCTTGCTGCTCAGCTGAGAGTTCTCCCTCAGGAAAATGAGGTAGGGTAAAACCATGACCTTGCAATTCTTCAATACACTCTTTTAACTGAGGTATGGAGGCCGAGATATTAGGAAGCTTAATAATATTTGCCGAAGGGTCCAGAGTCAGTTTTCCCATCTCAGAGAGATCATCGGCGACCTTATGCTCAGGAAATAAAGAGAGCACTCGAGAGGCCAGAGAAATATTTCTTGTCTCCACTTCTACTCCGCCATGCCTAGTAAAGGCGCGCACCATAGGAAGGAAAGATTGAGTTGCTAAAAAAGGGGCTTCATCGGTCAGTGTGTAAATGATTTTCATCGGGATCCTTATTTTTGATTTGCCCCTATTATGCCTTTAATACAGGGAATTTGGCCATATCCAGACCGGCAAAAAAAAAGACCTCGCGAAGTGAAACAGCGCAACACTTATCGATTAAGGACATCGGTCCTTGTAGACTCAGCAATTCCTGCTGCCTCTAAGATCAACTCTTCAGGAATATTTAACTCCACAAGAGTTGCGCCTAGATTTTCCATAATAGCATCGAAGTGAGAATCATCTAGTCCTTTATCAACTAATTTCTTATGCACCTCGCGCATGCTAGATCCAGAGTAATTTTGAAGTCCACCAAAAGCATAAGTGAAGAACATGACTTGCTTACGCCTCTGTTCTTTCATACTGATATTCTCAAAGAAGGAATTCACCCTCTCATCACTGAGAACTTTATTATAAAAGAGGTCAACTGCTGCATTTACAGCATCTTTTCCGCCAATTTTTTCGTATAATGTAGACATCTTTAATTTCCTCTTTTTAATATGTATTTCAAATGCATATTAAATTGATTCAACTGATCTGTCAAAGATGGAGATAAATATAAGGAGCTGCTTTTGCGTTTAAATTCTTTTTCAGACTTTAGCTTACGGGTCTTGATTTATTTAGGAGTAAGTTCTGAAGATCTTGCTACAGCTCAGCAGATCTCACAAGCCTATGGTATTTCTCAAAACCACCTCGTAAAAGTTATTCATAACCTAGCTAGGCTTGGTATCATTGAAAGTTTTAAAGGTAGAGGCGGTGGGATTCGCCTAGCATTAGAACCCAGTGACATCAATATTGGAGAGCTTATTCGTAAGCTAGAGAGTGAAAGCCCCTTAGTAGAGTGCTTCACTGAGAGCTCCCAGTGCAAGCTAACTCCTTCTTGTAAGCTTAAGAATTTGTTAGCTGAAGCAAATGAAGCATTCTACAATTCACTAGAAGAGTATTCACTGGATAACATTCTCACTCCACGCTCTTCCCTAAGAAAGAGCTTAGGTTTAACTACTTAAAAGTTTTGAAAATTTCTTTTTCTAACTCGGGAGAATAACCCGTCTTCTGTTTGATAAAAATACCCTTCTCATTTAAGAAGAACATGGACGGTATGGCAGAGACCATATACTTATCCCTGAAGCTTCCATCACCTAGAAGGATTTCAAAATCAATTCCGGCATTCTTCACAATCTTCTTCACTTTAGTCTTTTGCGAAAGTCCATCAGTGCAAACAGCAACGATTTTAAAGTTCTTCAACTTTCCTTGCTTCTTTAATTTATTAAGAACGGCCATCTCTTGAAAGCAAGGCGTGCACCATGTGGCCCAAAAGCTTAGGATAACCCGCTTGCCTTTTAATTTTTCCCAATCAAAATCCCCCCCTCTAAAGTCAGCAAGCTTATCTTTAACAAGGGGCTTACCGATAAAGGGATGGGGCTTGTCTTCTTTCTTGTCACCACTGTTCTTATCGTTAGAGTGATAAAGCTCAAGAGTTGCTTTCTTGTTCCAAGTTCCCGCCAAGTAATTAGTATGAATTTCTTCAATTGCACTATCCCTTCTCAAAGAAAGATCATCATTAAGCGGGTTTTGATCTGACTTATAGGAAAAGCTTTTGAGAAGAAAATCAAGGGCCAGCATTGGCCTTTGGGTTTGATAGATTTCTCCTAGAAAGAAAGAATTCTCTTCTGTTTCTTCTATGGCATAAGAATTTAAAAAGGATAACTTTGCCTTCTCCTTGTCACCTTTTTTTAAATAGAGTTGCCCCTGCAAACTAAACATGGGCTCTAGGAGTGACTTTTGTCCGGCCATAAGTGTTTCGCTACTTGTGGACGTGGCCCTCGAAGTCATCTCTGTTTTTGCTTGCTTAGTCTCTAAAGCACTGGCCGCAAGCTCTAGGCCGTAATCAACATCTTTATTCAGCTCTAGTATCAAACCAATCAAGTCTTTGAGCAGATAAATACTCCCGGCCTCCAACTTATGACTTTTAACAAAGCTTTGGTAAGCCTCTTCTTTATTTAAGTGAGCCGGATTTAAATAAGCGCTTCCAAGATTGGAAAAGGCCCTTGCTCTAGTCTTCTTTGATTGACTGCTATCATTTGCAATAGCACTTAACTTACTAATCCTCACTTTAAAATCTAACTCTTTATTGATCTTTCCCATCTCTTCAATGGCCGTAAATTCTTTGAAGTCTAATTCTCCATAGTAGAAACTATACTGCGCTAGTGGCGTCCAAGCGGGATCCAACTTTCTTACGGCCGTGATAAAATCCTCTTTGAGCTTCTTCGTTCTGTCCTCTTCTGCCAAAGAGCTTAAGTGTCTATAAGTTGCGCGCCAATCTTTCTTTACTTTTGACTTAAGAGTTTTAACGATGAGCTTCTTTAAAAGTTCATCTCTTTGATCTAAGAACTTTGGAGCAGTGTCCGGGGTAATATCTGAGATATTAGCGCATAGATTCACTTCTAAAACTTTACTTTGAATGCCCTTTTCACACATTTTAAGAATTTTCTCTGCTTCATCATTGGCCTTCAAACTTCTGGTCCATAGCATTTGATAGGGCAGATAATTTGGCCGTTCTTTGTAGAGCTTCTCGGCGATTGAGCGAACCTTCTTATCATCTCTTAGGACAAATTGAGCGAGATCAAAGGAGGCCTCTATTTCTTTATGCTTAGACGCAAGACCTTCAAGCTCTTTGGTGATCTTCACTCTCTCTTCTCTATCTTTATAACTAAGCCCCATCAATTTCGCCCTCAGAGCGAGGTATTTAAACAGAGGGCCCTTGCTACTCTTTGCCAGCTCCTCATACTCAGCGGCGGCGGCCTTAACTCCGCGCCGGGCAGAAATATAGGCCATATGAGCGTCAAGAGATTGAGGGTATTCTTCCCGCAATTTCTTAGTCTTCAGCATATATTCTTTATCAAATTGATAGAAAACCCTCTCCTTATTCATTTGCCTTCTGAGGAGGAGAATATCTTCACTTTTAGCGGAGCAACCAAGAAGGGCACAGGCCACTAATAGGGGTAGAATAAATTGACTCAAAGAAGACTCCTCATTGTTATGATTTACCATTTGAGGTAAACCTATTTTCTTCATAATAAGGGATCGCATAAGGCCGCCAAGTTGGGATCTTTAACAAAAAAGTTGAGAAATAGATAAGAAGTTGGCCTCTTCCCTTGATTTTGAGATAATTGTTTTGCAAAAAATAATTATAAACCCAAGGAAGGGCCACCATGAGATTACCTA
>CALHBL010000280.1 GCA_937930825.1 uncultured Bacteriovoracaceae bacterium | reverse complement strand
ACACTTAAGCATTGGATTCGAGGGGAAGCCCATAGACGCACAACTTACTATCGAGTTAGAATGAGTTATGATAATTCTAGGCATTGATCCCGGTTCACGAAAAGCTGGTTATGGCGTCATTAAAACTGAAAGAAGAAAATTCGAGTATATTGACTCTGGTGTTATGAGTTATAGCAATGTGGATTGCTTCATGGATAGGCTTGGTATTATTTATGAGTCATGCTTAAAATTGGTTGAAAAATTTGAGCCTGATCAAATAGCCATTGAGTCCCTTATCTATGTTAAGTCAGTTACAAGCTTAGCAAAGTTGGCCCAGGCCAGAGGTGCTATGATCGCGGCCTTTATGGCCACCCATCAGAAGAAAGTTTTTGAATACGCCCCAAATTTAATTAAAAGCTCTGTTACTGGTCATGGTCACGCTAAGAAAGAAGAAGTCGAGAAGAGTCTTATGATGATTCTTGGCCGAGGATTAGAGGTCAAGGGGCATGATGAGTCTGACGCCTTGGCCATAGCTATTTGCCACGGCCTTTTGGCCGGGAGTATTCCGACGTCGACATCGACAAAGAAAAGAGGAAGAAGCGGTAGCTCTTTAAAACAGGCCTTTAAACATTTGGAGAATTCATGATTGGGTACTTAAGTGGTGAAGTGATTTTTAGTGATGCTTCAGAGCTCATCATTAAAACTAATGATGGAGTAGGTTATCAGGTCTACTTTAAAAAGCTTTTGGCCGAGGGCTCTACAGCTCAGGTCTATATCTCTCATATTATTAGAGAAGCTTCTCAAGAACTCTTTGGCTTTGAGCACTTACGAGAAAAGAAATTATTTGAGCTTCTTAATTCCGTTAAAGGTGTAGGCCCAAAATCGGCCTATGGCCTCTTGGCCAGTCTTGGTGAGCAGGTGATCATTCAGGCCATTCAACTTGAGAATAAGAAAACGCTTACCAAGGCCCCTGGCATTGGCCCAAAAGCAGCTGCCCAGATTTGCTTGGACCTTTCAGGAAAAATTCAAAGAGTCGTGATGTACTCAGGGGGAGTGCCAACAAGTTTCTCGGCAGCTGAACCTGCTGATCTCTTTGATATTCCATCCAGTGAAATAAATATTAAGGATGATAAAATCCTTGAAGAAGCAGTAATGGCCTGTAAAGAGCTAGGCTTCAAGGAAGAACAAATTTCAATAACAGCGAGAAAGATACTTCAGAATCACGAAATTATTAGGCCTGAGCAACTTGTTCATCTTGTTTTAAAAGAGGTGTAATTTGGAAGAGAATCGCTTTTTATCAACAGGTATTTCAAGCTCAGAAGGTCAATATGAGAACCGTCTGCGTCCTGTAGATTTTTCTGAATATATCGGGCAAACGAAGGTCGTCGATAATATTATGGTTATGGTTCAGTCAGCGAATATCCGCTCTCAGGCCATGGATCACTGCTTGCTCTCAGGGCCTCCAGGCTTAGGAAAAACTTCTTTAGCGATGCTAATTGCTCAGCAGCTAGGTAGTGAGCTCCATATTATCTCCGGCCCTGCTATTGAAAAGAAGGGTGACCTTGCTGCAATTCTAACCAACCTTCAACCCAGAGATGTTCTCTTCATAGATGAAATTCATCGGATGCATATCTCTGTCGAAGAAATACTATACTCCGCGATGGAGGACTACAGGTTAGATATTGTTATTGGTCAGGGTCCAAGTGCGCGGACTATGCAAATTGATGTCGCGCCCTTTACGCTTATTGGAGCAACGACTAAGTCGGGACTTTTAAGTAACCCTTTGCGAACAAGGTTTATGGGTAATCTTCATTTTGATTACTATGGCCCTGAAGATCTTTCCAAAATAATAGGCTTAAATGCTAAGAAGTTAGATATTAAAATTCAAAAAGAGGCCCAAGACCTTATGGCAAAATGCGCACGGGGAACACCTCGTATTGCCAATAGAATTTTAAGAAGGGTTCGTGACTTTGCTCTAGTTGAGGGAGTCTCTGAGATTAGTCCGCAGCAAGTGAGTAAGTCTCTCGATTTAATGGAAATAGATTTCTATGGTCTCGATCGCATGGATAGAAAAATCCTGCAAGTGATTAAAGACTACTATGGTGGTGGGCCTGTTGGAATTGAAGCTCTTTGTGCAACTCTAGGTGAAGACCGATCAACTATTGAGGATGTCTTTGAGCCGTTTCTTTTAAAAGAGGGCTTCCTTCTAAGAACGCCTCGGGGGCGTGAGTTAAGCGATAAAGGTTCTGGGCATATTCAGTCGTAAAGAAAAAAAGAGCTTTCTCCATTGTAAACAAAAGTCTATTTTTCAATAATCGCCATTGTCAGGCGGCTAGAGCAAATCATCTGCTCCTTCTCATTGAAAATATCGATATTCCAAAGTTGCGACCTTCTTCCAGTGTGAAGGGCCTTCGCTATCCCAAGAACCGTTTCTCCTTCAAGCCCTGGTCTTAAATGATTGGCAGTAATTGACTGCCCAACAGCAATAAATTTATGGGTGTCGATAACCATATTGGCCGCAATTGAGCCCAAACTCTCTGCCAAGACACAAGAAGCTCCGCCATGAAGTATTCTTGCAGGCTGAACTGTAGTGTGGTCTACAGGCATTGTTGCACTCAAACTTGAGTCAGTTATTTCTGTAATCTGAATTCCCAAGTGGTTTACAAGGGTATTTTCACCCCTCAAGTTAACTTCTTCGATTGAGTAGTCTTTATGCCAGATAGAAGTCATGCTTTCCCTTATTTCAGTTAGTTAGAATAGTATAGTAATTTGATTATATAGTCCTCCTGTTTGAGTTTTCAAGTATTGAAAACTCATCTAAAGACTTGTATGCCCGAATGGTACTAAGGCTCAAGCTACGCGCCGTTAGGCGTGCTGCTTGAATTCCTTTCCAGTAGCGGTATTAGGTAGTTTTGAAGAATTGTCACAATAAAGATGGCCGAGTTTAATTGATGAATCTAATTAGACCTAAACTAATTACAGCTTTCTAAATTGGAGAGGGCCTATTAGATTAATATCTGGTAAGTACATCACCTTATTAATATTAAATAGGCAAAAATGCCCTCTTGTCTTTAAAGCAGACTTCTTTGGTTTATAATAATATGGTGTGTTGCCAAAAATTAAGAATGTTTATACTATTAACTATTTAAAGTGTTAAGGCGATGAAGATGTTTTATCAAAGAACAATTGCAAAGAAAGTTGAGGTTACCGGTATCGGAATTCATTCCGGTAAGAAAGTAACGCTCACTCTTCATCCTGCGGTTGCAGACTTTGGTATTCAGTTTAAAAGGGTTGATATTCCAGGCGCTGAGAATCTTAAGGCAACGGCGGATACAGTTGGTGCCACTGAGAATAATACAACAATTGGAGCAGGCAAGAATGCCGTTCATACTGTTGAACATCTTCTGTCTGTATTCTATGGCCTTGGAATTAATAACGTATACTGCGAAATTGACGGCCCTGAAGTTCCTATTATGGACGGTTCAGCTGCGTCATTTGTTTTCCTCTTAAAAGAAACAGGAATTTCAACTCTTAGTAAGTCCAAAGAGTTCTTGGTTGTTCTAGAGCCAGTTAAAGTTGAGGTTGATGATAAGTGGGCCATAATAGAGCCTTCTAATAGACTTATCATAGACTCTACAATTGTCTTTGCTCATCCTGTTATCAAAACACAGCGTAAAGTATTTGAATTCACTTGTGAGAACTATATTAATGAGATTTCAAGGGCACGTACTTTTGGCATGCTTAAAGATGTTGATATGCTTAAGAGAAAGGGCCTTGCAAAGGGCGGATCTCTTGATAACGCCATCGTTCTCGATGACTTCAAAGTTATGAATGGTGATGGGCTTCGCTTTGGTGATGAATTCATTCGCCATAAGATCCTCGATACCCTCGGGGATATCAGCCTCTTAGGCTATGAGATTGCGGGTAAGATCACGACTTATAAGTCAGGTCACAATCTGCATAATCTCTTGTGCAGAAAGCTTCTCGAAACAAAGGGCGCTTTTCAGATAGTTCAAGCTAGCTCTCTTCAAAAAGAAACAATCCAGGCCTTTGAACTGCCAAGGGCACTCGCTCCCTCTTTTCACTAAATCCCAGCACCTCAGTATAGAAAATCATTAAAAAGGCTTGTATGCTTTAGCTATTCCAGATAATAGTTTCCGGCATTGGTTTTGAATTAAAGAAGGCTCTTATGAAATTAAGTAAAAGTATTTGGCAGACATATAAAGAAACTCCAGCTGACGCCGAGATCCCAAGTCATCAGCTCATGCTTAGAGCTGGGCTAATTCATAAGATGGGTTCAGGTCTCTACTCTTATATGCCCTTCGCTTATCGAGTATTGCGAAAAATAGAACAAGTGATAAGAGAAGAGATGGATAGAGTTGGGGGCCAAGAAATCCTAATGAATGTTGTTACCCCTGCTGAATTGTGGCAAGAGTCTGGACGCTGGGAAAAAATGGGCGATCTCATGCTCAAGTTCAATGATAAGGCGCAAAGAGAGCTTTGCATTAGCCCAACGAATGAAGAGGCCGTTACGGATATCTTTAGAAAAACCATAAAGTCCTACAAGCAATTACCAGTAACTGTTTATCAAATTAACACGAAGTTTCGTGATGAAATTCGTCCTCGCTTTGGAATGATGAGAGCAAGAGAATTTACCATGAAGGACGCTTACAGCTTCCACATGTCAAAGGAGTGCCTCGATCAAGTCTATGATGATATCTACCGTGCATACGAAGAAGTGTTTAACAGAGTTGGACTAAAATTTTCTGTGGTTGAAGCAGACGCAGGAGATATGGGCGGGACTGATTCTAAAACCCATGAGTTTCAAGCGATAGCTGAGACTGGAGAGGATGTCATTATCTATTCAGAAAGTGGTCAGTATGCCGCTAACCTTGAGAAGGCCGATACGTATCGAGATAATTTATCTTTCAACTTAGAAGCGCAAGACTTAACAGAAGTTGCAACTCCGGATATGGCCACCATTGAAGAAGTTTGCAATTTTTTAAAACAGCCTCAGCACCACTCAATTAAATCTCTGCTCTATACAGGGATTGGAATTGGTGAAGATTTAGAAGAAGAAACTATTCTAGTTCAGCTCTTAGGGGACGATGAACTTAATGAGCTAAAATTAAAGAATTTTCTAGGTGCTACTCATGTGATGCCTGCTACTGAAGAAATTCTAAGAAGTTATTCCATGCCGAAGGGCTATATTGGCGCCGCTAATCTATCTCAAAAAATAAGAGTAGTGTTTGATCGGGCCATCGATCACAAAGCATTTTACACAACAGGGGCCATGAAGAAGGACGCCCACTTCACAGGTTTTAGCCCTGAAAGGGATACAAAAGACTTTGAAGTCGTAGATCTGCGTTTAGCAAAAGCGGGAGACTTAAGCCCTGATAAGAGTGAAAAAGTTTTAGAAAAGAAAGGTATTGAGATAGGACATATTTTTCAATTAGGTGATAAGTACACCCAAGCAATTGGTGCCAAAGTGCTTAATAACCAAGGGAAGACCGAATATCCATTAATGGGGTGCTATGGTATAGGTGTCTCGAGAATGATGGCGGCCGTTGTTGAACAGTCCCATGATGAAAATGGAATTATTTGGCCTAAACAACTCGCTCCTTATGATATTTACTTTGCCCTTATTGGAAAGAGTGCTGAAATTCATGAGACGGCCAATGGTATCTATGAAGAAATGAAGTCTGGTGGCTTTGACGTCCTCTTTGACGATAGAAAGGCAGGGCCAGGATTTAAATTTAAAGATTCGGACTTACTAGGCCTGCCTATTAGAGTTGTTCTAGGAGAAAGAGACTTTAAAGAAAGTGGCGAGCTAGAAATAATCGTGAGAAGCACTGGTGAGAAAGTCAGTGTTAAGAAAGAAGATCTTGTTGATAAGTTGAAGGAAGTCTTCTCAAAAATTTAAAGGAAATTAAGTGAGTAATAAAGATATAATTTTTGGACTTCATTCCGTTGCAGAAGTAATTAAGAATCAAGCTAGAAGCTCTATTGAGCTCTTTGCAACTGAAGAGTCATTGAAAGATTTAGAGAAAATGCACTTTAAGGGAAAGCTGCCAAAAGATCTAAGTGTAACTCTCTACACAAGCCATAAACTTCAAGAGCAAGCTAAGTTATGCCTTAAAGAACGTGGCTACAGAGAACAGCGGGCCCCCTCTCATCTCTTTCTACTAGCGGAACCTCTTGTTAATCCAGACCTTAGTGAATTCTACCGCAGTGTTGAGTCAGCCAGTGGTGTTCGCATTCTCGCTTTGGACCAGGTGACTGATATTCATAATGTTGCAGCTATCTTAAGGTCAGCAGCTTTCTATAATCTGGACTACCTTCTTATGGGTAAGAAGAGTTCCCCCGGTATGCCCCCGGGCTTTTATAGAATAGCTTCTGGTGCCTCGGAATTTGTTCCCATTATTAACTGCTCTAGTCTTAGTAGAGTGATTGCTAAATTACAGGATATGGGCGTCGACTGTGTTGGTTTTGCTGAGGAAGCAACTGAAAACACTGGAGAGACGCACCCCAAAACTTGTTTAGTTTTAGGTTCTGAAGATGTCGGCTTATCAAACGTTGTCCGTAGGGTATTGAAGAAAACAGTATCCCTAACTTCTCAAGGACAGATCAGAAGTCTGAACGTTTCTGTGGCCGCCGCCGTTGGTATGGAGAAATTTTTCCCCAAGAATTAAAATGTCTTGATTTTAGATCCTTATTCGTTTACAAAAGCACTCACGCAAAATGCAGGCTGGTGTAGCTCAGTTGGTAGAGCATCGGTTTTGTAAACCGGTGGTCGTAGGTTCAAATCCTATCACCAGCTCCATTTTCGGGCGGGGTTGCCGAGTGGCCAAAGGCATCAGACTGTAAATCTGACGGGGTCTCCCTTCGATGGTTCGAATCCATCTCTCGCCACCATTATGATTTTGCGTATGATTAAGCGGGCGTAACTCAGTTGGTAGAGTGCCAGCCTTCCAAGCTGGATGTCGCAAGTTCGAATCTTGTCGCCCGCTCCATTTCATTTAAAAAAATCCCAGACTTGTTTCTGGGATTTTTTTTGTCCAAAACAGTCAAGTAAGTCCCATGTTGCATTTAATTCTCTCTTTGCGCGTGTTTGCTATTTACAGAGCGGCGTTATTTAATTAAAAAGCTAAAAAATTCCAAACGCTTGCGTAGCTCAGGGGTAGAGCGTTCCCTTGGTAAGGGAGAGGCCGTGGGTTCAATTCCCACCGTAAGCTCCAGATAAGGCCCTTTAAATAGAGTTTTGTCTTGCTTTGGAGCATAAAATGAATAATACTGTGGGTTTTAAAATGAGATAAAACCGCAAGATAAACATCAATACCACTTGGTTATTGTTTTTTTAATTTAAGGAGTCGAATAATGGCTAAGGAAAAATTTGACAGAAGTAAACCACACGTAAACATCGGAACAATTGGTCACGTTGATCATGGTAAGACGACACTAACGGCAGCGATCACAATGACGATGGCAGCAGTACACGGTGGAGATGCCAGTAAC
>CALHBL010000279.1 GCA_937930825.1 uncultured Bacteriovoracaceae bacterium | reverse complement strand
ACTTTTCTTGATTAATGGCCGGTTGAATTTTATCGAGAAGCCCTGTGAGGTTACCAAGTTTAACTTGATCACAAGCGCCTTTGACGGCCCCACAATGAGAATGGCCAAGGACAACTATAATCTTTGAGCCAGCTGCTTTGCAGCCAAACTCCATACTTCCTAAAATATCTTCATTGATAACATTACCTGCGATTCGGGTACTGAAGACATCACCAATACCTTGGTCAAAAATGAGCTCAATTGAGGTCCGAGAGTCAATACAGCTAAGTGTTACGGCAAAGGGGTTTTGACCAGTGGAGGTTTCACTTGCTTGTTGAAGTAAGTCTCTCTTTACTTCTTTATTATTAACAAAGCGCTTATTACCGTCTTTCAAAAGCTCTAAAGCTTTCATAGGAGTGAGCGCTGCTTGCATTTCTTTAGTAAATGTTTTCATTAGGTTCTCCTTAATTATTATTTATTACTTTAATTTTGATATTTTTAGAGAGGGCATTAATTGAGAAGTCTTCAAGAACTTCTACCACATCATGAGTGAGGGTCTTATTTCTGATGTGATCAATGATGACTTCAGAGTTCTTAGGAATATTTTTTAACGTCTTCATAATACTTATTTTATTAAGAAAGGTGACTTCTTCGGCCAGGGTTATGTGATGAATTTCATGGCCATCTTCGCAGAAGGTAACTTCTTCAACCTGGTGAGAGTTCATATAGCTTTCTTTAAGAGTAAAGAAGATTCCAAAGACCATACCAATAGCAAGCCCACTCAAAAGGTCTGTTGCCACAATTCCTATGACTGTTGCGCAAAAGGGAATAAATTGATCAGGTCCAAGAAGAAACATCTTTTTGATTAATGCCGGTTTGGCCAACTTATAACCAACAATAAGAAGAATAGCCGCGAGACTGGCCAGAGGTATCATATTGAGTAGGCCTGAAATAGTAATGACACTTATTAAGAGAAAGACTCCGTGAAGAATTCCGGAGAGTTTTGTCTTAGCACCAAAGTTAATATTAGCAGAGCTTCGAACAATAACTTGTGTAACAGGTAGTCCGCCTATCAATCCTGATATGATATTTCCAAGTCCCTGGGCCTTAAGCTCTCGGTTTGTTGGGGTAATATTCTTATCAGGATCTATCTTATCAGTGGCCTCAACGCAAAGGAGTGTTTCAAGACTGGCAACGATGGCAATGACCACGGCAACCTTCCATACCTCAAAATTTGTTACTGCAGAGAAATCTGGCATGGTGAATTGAGAAAGAAAGCCAGAGAGGCTATCGGGTACGGGAATTGTTACGATTTGCTCTGGTGATAAACTTAAGCCAAGAAAACCTTTAGTATAGAGGTAGCTCGTGAGAACACCAAAGATGATAACAGCGATTGGGCCTTGAATGAGTTGAAATATTTTATGTTTCTTAGTTAAAACTTTGTCCCAAAGAATGAGCATGCCCAAAGATGTGATCCCAATCAGAAGAGCGCCGGGAGTAATGGTATCGGAGCTTATATTCATTAGGGACTGAGCTCCTTGTGCGTCTTTAAGCAAGCCGATCGCAAAGGGGATTTGCTTTATAATAATAAGAAGGCCTATTCCACTCAGCATTCCTTTTATTACGGGAGAAGGAAAGAAGTAAGCAATAATACCGGCCTTAGCAAAGCCCATCAAAACTTGAAAAACACCTGCTAGTACTACGGCCACAAGAAAAACCGGCCAAGAACCTAGGGTATCAATTGAATTCAGAACAATTACGGCCAAGCCTGCCGCTGGTCCACTTACACCATAGACGGAGCCACTGGCCAGGCCTACTACAATACCACCGACGATACCGGCGATAATTCCAGAAAATAAGGGAGCGCCGGAGGCCAGGGCAATTCCAAGGCAGAGGGGTAGCGCTACAAAGAAAACAACGATACTTGCTGGTAAATCGTTTTTAATATGCTTAAACATTTATATCTCCATTCTATTCTTATTGAATAACAAACTTCTCTTTCAGGTATTTGAGAATAACTTCACTACTTTTGAAAGAGGATAAAAATTGGGACTAGGTTAACTGAGGTGGTCGGTAGATGGATTCTGTATAACCTGGGTGTGAAAATAAACCTAAGGTACTGTTGCTAGTGATCTTGCTAAAGTAAATAGGTCTAAAAGTAAAAGGTAGTGCGAATCTAAAAAGTTGATCTTCAAGCTCAAGCTCAAGTTCAGCTGTTTCTGTTGAGGACTTCTTTTTATGATTCTCACCATTATTTGCGGCCTTACTCTTGCCAGAAACAGGGGCACTAATTGTTAGCTGTTCGAGCTTCGGAATACTTGAAAACAGTAGTGAAAGAACAAGAGTAAACATAAGAATAGAAGCCGCTCTTTCAATTAATAACCAATCTCTTTTGTATAGTATTTCAACCTCATTCATAGCTCTGAATTTATAACATATCTCTAGCGCTCTTAATAATTTTTATTCATATTATCGCGGGGGCACGAGCTTAACAAGGGTCTGGGTACAGTTGATTATTTTGCACCAGGCTGAACTTCTCTTAGAGGCAAAGTCGTGTGCGTCGCGGCTTTATGCTATAATTCTAGCTATCTATTATTTACAAGCTAGTAATTATTTTTCTTACTATTAGGGAGAGTAGGGTGGATTCTAAGATAACCGCTAAAGGCAACAAGCAAGAGAACTCTGAGTTAGGTTTCATAATTGAAAACTCACTAAATGAAATCTTCATCTTCAATGCTAAAAGCCTTCGATTTGAATATGTAAATAACGGAGCTCTTAAAAATATAGGGTATTCACTAGAGGATATGCTGAAGCTTACACCAGTGGATATTAAACCGAACTTTGACTTACATCAATTTGAAAAAGCAATAAGCCCACTTTTAAAACAAGAAAAGAATAAATTAGTATTTGAAACCGTTCATGAAAGAAGAAATAAGACTCTCTATGATGTAGAAGTACACTTGCAGCTATCTTATTATAGAGGTGTCTCGTGCTATGTTGCTATTATTTTGGATATAACCGAGAAGAAGAAGAGAGTTGAGTTACTTGAAAACCTTCAAGAACAGATTAATGACGGTTATTGGGACTGGAGGATTCAAGAGGGGACCAATTATTCTTCGCCTAGATTGTGGGAAATTTTCGGCCATGACTCTGTTGATAAAGAGGGTACAAACAATGAAATCTTTAATATTATGCATGGGGAAGATAGAGAAAAAACGAAAGTTGCCTTGCAAAAGCACTTTGATTCAAAAGGAGATATTCCTTTTTCTGAGAATATTCGCTTCTCTCATTTAGATGGGTCCCTAGTTTGGGTCCATTGCCGTGGAAAGGTAGTTGAATGGGATGCAAAGAGTGGTCTACCCCTTCGAATGATTGGAGCTAATACTGATATTACCAAGCAAAAGAGACAAGAAGAAAGTCTGATAGACGCTATCTATAAGGCCGAAGAAGCCGAAAGAGCAAAGTCTCTTTTTTTGGCAAAGATGAGTCATGAAATTAGAACGCCCATGAATGGCATTATAGGAATGGCCGAACTTTTAGAAGATGAACTTGTAAAAAAAGAAGACACTGAGAAGTTAGGAATTATTAAAAATAGCTCTCAGTCTCTCTTAAAAATTGTTAATGATATTTTGGACTTTTCAAAAATTGAAGCTGGTAAACTTAATTATGATTTAGAAAATATTAATATTAGAAAATTATTAAAAGAACAAGTTTCTTTATTTTCAACTGGCACATCTAAGAAGGGATTACTCCTTAATTATAAAGTTGCGGATAATATTCCAGTTTGGATTTATACTGATCGCTTGAGGCTGAAGCAAGTTCTTGCCAATCTCATTTCAAATGCAGTTAAGTTCACCGCTAATGGTGAGATTCTAATAAATGTATCCTTAAATAGCACTCGAGACTTTCTTGAATTTAGTATTAAAGACACTGGTATTGGAATTGATAGAGAGGGCATGAGTAAGCTCTTTAAAGAATTCTCTCAAGTGGATAATTCAGAGACCAGAAGCTTTGATGGAGCAGGTCTTGGGCTCTCTATATGTAAGAATTTGATTGAAGGTCTTGGAGGAAAAATTACAGCAAAGAGTTCTTTAAATGAGGGAGCAGAGTTTATTTTTACAATTAAGTTCAAAGAAGGGGTTAGGGAGCTAGATAATGCCGTCATGTCTGCTAAGGGGCAGAGGACAACAACTGAGAATTATAATCTATCTATCTTAGTAGTAGAAGATAATATAATTAATCAAAAGGTCGTTGCTGGCCTATTGAAAACTTTTAACGTTCAAGTTGACATTGCAAATGATGGAATGGAGTGCTTAGACAAAGTTAAAACGCAAGAATACGATATTATATTTATGGATTGTCATATGCCGAATATGAATGGGTTTGAAGCTACTCAGAAACTAGTTTTTAAAGAGAATGAAAAAAAACCTATTATTGTGGCGCTAACTGCTAGCACTACAAAGGAAGATATTAAGCGTTGTTATGATGTTGGTATGAATGAGTTTCTTTCTAAACCAGTTTCTAAAAAGAGCTTGGGGCAAGTTTTATCGAAGTACTTTACTAATCGTTTGGAAGTTTCATAGTTTATTCTTAATAGAGCCAGTCGGCCTGTTTTATTTCAGTAATTTTCTTAGTTACAGGGTGATAGTTATCATTAGCAGTGTATAGCTTACTTTGAAGGCTTAAGTCCTTAT
>CALHBL010000278.1 GCA_937930825.1 uncultured Bacteriovoracaceae bacterium | reverse complement strand
CTTCCCACCTAGAAGGAATTTTATGCTGACAGATCATGTACTTGTTACCGTAGCAGGGCCTGACCACCCAGGTATTACCTCTGAACTTATGGCCATCATAGATAAGTCTGGAGACACTTTAGAGGATATGGGCCAAGCAGTTACCCATGGTCTTCTCTCCCTTTCTTTTTTAATTAATATTAGAAATAGAGTTGATGGCCATGCTGTTGTTCTCAAAGAGCTGCTCTTTCAAGCAACCCAGATGAAGCTCAATCTCAGCTATCAAGAAATCGAAAAGAAGGCAGACCTTCCGACCAATCAAATACCGCAGGAGAAGTTTATCCTCAACTGCGTGACCTCTGCAAAAATAGAGGCCTCCTTTATTCGTGATATTGCAACGACCCTGGCCAAGCATGCTATCAATATTACCCAAATTGATAACGTCAGGCCCAATACTTTCAATGCTCTGGAAATAACAACCTCAGCAGACCCACAGTTGGATGAATCCCTGGTGAAGAAAGAGCTCTTGGCCATTTCCAATCGCCATCAAGTTGATGTTGCCTTTCTAAGAGATAATGTTTTTAGACGCTCAAAGAGGCTCATCGTTTTTGACATGGACTCAACCCTGATCCAAACAGAAGTGATCGATGAAATGGCCGACGCTATGGGCGTTGGAGAGGAAGTGAGAGCGATCACCCATCAGGCCATGAATGGCGAGATTGATTTTGATGAATCCTTAAAAAAGAGAGTCGCAAAACTTGAGGGTCTTACCCTTGAGCAAATGCAGAAGATTTTAGAGGACCTTCCCTTCACTCATGGGGTTGAGGAATTCGTCTCCACTGTCAAAGAACTAGGTTATAAAGTGGCCCTCATCAGTGGCGGCTTTAGCTTCTTTGCCAATTCTCTCAAAGAAAAGCTGGGTCTTGATTATGCCTTTGCCAATGACCTTGTCATTAAAGAAGGTAAGCTCACTGGCCGAGTTGAAGGAACAATTATTAATGCTGATCAAAAAGCATTATTAGTAAAAATGATCGCTCAACAAGAGAAGATCTCCCTTGAGCAAGTTGTGGCCATTGGTGACGGGGCCAATGACCTTCCCATGCTGGCCACTGCTGGTTTAGGGATTGCCTTTCATGCAAAGGACAAAGTGAGAAAAGAGGCAGCAAATCATATGAGCCATGGCCCAATGACCTCAATCCTCTACTTCCTCGGTATTCCAGGTTCCCTAAGAAGCTAAGAAAATTCACGCTTCTCCTTCTAAAAGAGGCTTCTCTTTGCTATAAACTATCTTAAGGTACAGATCTCTTTATTGGGTTAACTATGCGCGAATTGCTGCAATCAAAAATTCACAAGGCCACCGTAACAGAAGCTAATCTCTCCTACGTGGGCTCCATAACCATTGACCCTTCACTTCTTGAAAAGATTGATTTATGGCCTGGCCAAAAAGTCTTAGTTGTTTCCAATACTAGTGGAGCACGACTAGAGACTTATGTCATCAAAGGAGAAACTCCAGGTTCTGGAGAAATTTGCATGAATGGAGCGGCCGCGCATCTGATTAAGAAAGGTGATGAAGTTATTATTATCGCTTTTCAGTACTCACAAGAACCAGTAGTTCCCAAATGCATTCTAGTAGATGGAACTAACCAATTTATTAAATACCTCTAAACCTATTGAATAAGCTGAGTGGCACCACTACTTTTGGGATTACTTGCCTTTGAGCAAGCACTCTGTTTTGTAAGCTGACTCTTTAGACAAGATTGATATTTCTTCATTGCTGCCTGATAGAGTTTAGGGTCAGGTTTTTCAGTGGCCTTTGGCAGCTTAAAATCGCATTTCTTAACGAGTACATCTGTACACTGGGCCATTTCTCGGTCACCGCGGTAAGCTTTCTTTAAACTACCAACTCCTTGTATCTCTTCTTGACGACAAAAACTTGGAAACTGACTGGCACGTTTCTTAATACAACTACTGAAGTCTTCATCACCTTTGCAAACTTTCTTAGCTATTTTGAAGCACTTCTTTTGATCAGCGCTCATTCCACTACCTCCAATTAATTTCTTAATTGAGGTGCTCAGTCCATCTGTATTAACTGTCTTCTTCTTATTTTCGGTGATTAAAAGAGATAAGCACTTACTGACCTTGGGAGCATTCTTTGGTTGAGAACTCATGCAAACTTTATAGTCCTTACTTCCACAAGTCTTCTTGAGAAGATTTACACATTTCTTAACTTTAACTTTACTAGTACCTGCATAAGCACCGCTTGTGAAAAAGAAGAAAGTTATACCAAAAGTTAAAATTCCTTTCATCATAGCTTAACCCTTACTCGTGTGACTTAGTCTCCTCCAGTACAGAAACTTTTAGAAGCTTCTCATCTGAATTAAACATAAATCGGTTTCAACACATTTTAACACTAGATAAGCTAGGCCCCTAAAAAAGACTTTTTCCCATTAGAAAAACCGACTTTCTAGCTCCCTTTTTGCCTTCTAACTTACTGAAACAAGGGCAATAACACACAAATATGGCGGCTGAACTTGCTCTCAGTAAGCACAGGCCCAACTGCCAACTAACTCGCTAAGTTATTGAAAGTGCTTAATTTAGCTAATAAAGAAACCCTAATAGACCGATGAATAGCTAGATATTAAGAAAAACTATTAGCTTGGCCTTAATATAGAGAGAAGGAATAATAGTAAAAGCATTTAGCCTTTAAAGGGTTGGTCTCTTATGAGTAAAGCAGATATGAAAAAATTCAAAAGTTCCACAAAAAGAGGAATCCGCTATTTCACAACACAAGTGATGTCTCAAGTTCTTCTTTGGACCCAGATACTCTTACTTCCTCAGGCCATGGCCGAAAGTACAACACCTACTCAAGGGCTACCTAGTATTAGTAGTGAGCATGAAGACTTTATCCAACCTGACTATGATAAGCAAAGGGCCTTAAATCAAAATCATGAAGCAAAGGCCGCTGCAAACGGTGGTCTTGCATCCACCTGTGATGTTCAAACATCAAGCTATGACCAATTCCAAGCTTTAAGTGATGAGTACACCGACTTCACTGTGAGCTCAACTTCTCGTTTAAAAGCTCGAATTGAAACTATTACAAAGAGAGATGAGCAAGGAAATATTATTGGTGGGGTTGCACCTTCTTTACTAGCGGAACAGGAAACTTATCTCGCTGTAGATGGAGGCTTTGCAGGAACCTCGACAGGCACACCTGCTCAGCAAGCAGCTTATAATTCGGCCCAGGCCGACTTCGCCGAGAAGGCCGATGCCAAAAGATCTGCAATATTAAGGTTTGAGCGCGCCGATAGACTATGTGATACAACAACTGGTAGCGACGGTGAATCACGCTGTTCTCCCGAGAACCGCAGAGAATACGATGCTGCGCAGGCGGATCTAAATGCGAAGTCAGCTGCTTACTCGAGATCTTACAGCGCTTACAGAACTGCACGTAACGCAATTCAAGGAGGAACTCTTGATAGTATTAATGATGCTGAAGATCCTTACTTTGCTAAAGAGAAAAGATTTCATGATGCTCAGATTGCTCTGAGTACAACTCAAGATCAAAAAGACCTGGCCGAACAAGAATTAAGAGCAGCGCAAGCAGCATGTAGCAGCTACTGCTCACCAGCTGAAAGAGCACGCATCAATACGGCTAGAGCAAATAATAATGCTGCCATTATCGCTGAAGCATCAGCTCAAACCGAGTATCAAGCAGCAAGGTCTGCCTGGAGGAATGTATCAAGAGGAATGGAAGATCAGGCCGAAACAGCGGTAGACTCTTCTGCAGCAAATGCCAACAGTATGGCATCCTCCCACGCTATTTCAGGTTGTGGCTCCAACTTTGACATCACGACAAATACTGACACTGAGTGTGAACTCTCAGGCCCTCTCTTTGAAGCAGACTCTGAACTCACAAGAATTGCTAACCAAGGAATAAGTGAGGCAAAAGTCATGGCCGCAAAAAGGGCCGATATGCTCTTTGATTTAGAACTTCAACAGCAGTATGCCGCTGATTATCGCCTCTACGAATTGGCCGTTGAAGGTGGATTCACAGAGGCTCAAAAGAGAGATGGAATAAGCTCTTTGAATCAAGTCGACGCGCTCTCAGATGATCACGAACACAAAACAAAGAATATGGCCTTGACCATTTCTAATATCAAAACAGTTGGCGCGGCCAGTGCCGGAGTAAAGGATATGCTGTGTGAGCAACATGACCGTTCAGAAGCCGACTCAAAGTCCTATCATATTTTTAGGGCAGCTGCGGCCACCTGGCTTATGGCCGTAGTTAACGACACTGACTACTACTCTGAAGCAGCTGCTTGTAAAGCAACTGATGTCCTTGCTGGCGATGAAAATAATCAACAAATAGACTCCATTGAAAGAGCTGCAAACCTTGCTGATCAGCAGCTTGAAAGTATGTGTCTGCGCATTGAACCTAAACTTCCCAGTCAAGATGAGCGCTTCTTACCTGGAGGCTATGATCCTAACGACCCTGAACATTATAAAATATATGGTGATACTAAAGAGATTGCCGCAAGAAATGTTTCAGTCTTAGAAGGCTACACTGATGAGGATGGTCAAGTTCATCCCCCATTAAGAGAGCGTTGCCTTGGCTACTATCAAAAAGTAAGAGGCTCTGACTATGCCGATAAACCTGCCACCCGCGAGTATGCAGTGGAGATGATTACAGATGCTCTTGCTTTAGCGACGGAAGAACTTGTAGCAAAGCAGGAGAAGATTGCTGTTGCCCACGCCAATGTTATTAAAGGCGAGCAGTGGGTAGAAAGAGTAAAAAGGGATATTATGATCATGCTGGCCTTGGCCGCTGTTGTTTTTGCCGGCTACCTAACTGCCAGGGCCATATGCCCGACTTTGGGAGGGGGATGGGCCTGTCCTATCGCCAATGGCTTAAACTCTAAGTATGTTTATATTACAGGAACTGTGGTTGGAATCTGGCTTATGAGTGAGCTTATGCGGGCCCAATCTTTTCTAGCTAAGTGGGAAGCAAAGAGAGAGCAAGCAAAGTTCTTCAATCATCTT
>CALHBL010000277.1 GCA_937930825.1 uncultured Bacteriovoracaceae bacterium | reverse complement strand
TCTATTCTCACATAGAGTCTATCTGATGCAGAATCAATAAACTCTATCTTCGCAACACTTCCGGCATCATTGGTAACATCTTCAGTTTCACTAAAACTGTTAGAATCTTTTACATACCAAAATTGGTAGCCCTGAACGCTTCCCTCGGCAGCAAAGAAGCTAGGTGTATTATCAATACCAGAGCCATCATCAATATCGCCATTATTCTCTAAGAGAAGGCCATCAATGGAATTATCAACATTCCCAGCATTATCGGGAATATCAATAGTCATAAGAACCTTTCCCGTCACGCCAGTACTTGTTGAGAAGCGAGTACCGCGGTAGAAGCGATCACCGTTGCCCTGAACTCGAACAAATTGATACCTCCCCACTGTCGCAAGACTTGGAGATTGCTTAATCAGCATTTTATAATTTACTTGCGTTACCTTATCGATTTCATCTTTGGCAAATAAAGTAAAAGTCGTAGCACCGAGGGTTCCCAGTTCATTAGCTGTATCAGAAGCTATCACACCGGTACCAGCAACGAATGAAGGTCCATTTCCAGCATCATAATCAAAATTCATACCACTTGGAAGTGAAGGAGATATAACCCATTCGAGGACCTCTCCGACAGCTAGATTAACAGCACTTCCATCAGTGGAAAATAATCCTGGAGTTAATCCACTGCCAGGAATAAAGCGATTATTTAAGTCCGCTTCATCAAAGACATGAGTAACATCTTCAATTTTAGCACGGCTAAGTACATAACTACTCGTGCTATCAACATCATCATCAATTTTAAAAACTTGACGACCAGTGTAATCAGCAGCAACAGTTACAAAGAGCAGGTTGTTATCTACGTCTATGAGTTGTATCGTACCCTGTGCATCATCACTAGTAGAGATATTATTCGAGCCAGGTGTTGAAGAGAAGAAAGATGTATCAGTAACCTGTAAAATAAGAGCATCACCTGTTCCCTGAGGGAAGTGAATTTCATTGAATGTCGTTGCTGATTTAAAAGCAACTGTCATAGTAGCAAAGGCATTTACGGCATCATAAGCTGGGTGAAAAGCCTCTATCGTATAAGATGTACTCCCATCAAGGTAAGTCGTAGGGGCAAAGTCTATTGAGCCTGCTGTTTCTCCAGTAGCTGGGTTATTTAAAGTTACCCCGCTAGGAAATGGTGCAGTTACTTCATAGTATATTTTTGAAACTGAAGACTCTGCTTCAGAATCCGAAGAGGGAAAATTGCCACTGTAAGTAATGACATCGAATGTTGCAGAATCGCTATCATTTATCGTCGCTTCCATTACTTCAGCTGTGGTAGCAAGGCTATTTCCACCACTATCTAAGTAGCTAAGAGTCGCTGGTGTTCCAAAGGAATAGAAAACCAAGGTATAACTATCGATGACTTCACTTGTCGTTGAGCTCTTTGCTGTTACAGTAATAGACCTATCAATGACAAGTTCTGGATTCTCAATAACGACAGTTCCTGCAAGAGGGTTAAAAGTCAGACCTGCAAATACTGAGTCTATTTCATAAATCACTGAAGAAGGATCATCAGTAAGATCATTCTGATCATTCCAATTAGGAATAAAAGTTACTGCTGGATCACCGGCACCATTTCTAAATAACTGAAACGCGGACTCATCTTGTGAAGAAATAACTGTCCCATTTGTTACAAAATTTCCACTAGGAAAATAAGATAAGAGATCAGGTGTTGCACCATTAGTATCATGGTCAAAATCCAGAGCAGTTGCATAGATCACATTATTATCAGTATCAATATAATCGATAGTTGCTGTTCCTTCTATTTCATCTGTTATCGTATTACAAGCAGAGGGAATATTAAAGCGGCAAGAGAAAATAGGATCCCCAATACTAAAGCCACTTACATTCGCTAGCTTAAAAGCGAAGCGACTCCCACCATTTATAAAGTAAGTCAGTTCAAAAGTTTCAGTCGTTTGAACAGCATCCCCTGGCACTTCCGAGGCCATATAGAAGGTAGCAGTTGCACTTTCTTCAGCATCAAGAACTGTACCGTAGTGAGTACTTGAGACAGATGCTGTTACCGTTATAGGATTTAATTCATCAAAGGACATAGAAGAGTCAGAGGTAAATGGTCCATAAGGGGAAATGAAGGCATCATCAGTTTGAATACTATTGGCCAGGTTTGTAAAACCAAAACCAATTGGCGTAGAAGGATTAAGACTATAATCAAAATCTAAGTTGGCCGTTGAGAATCCAAATGCACTTGTTCCTAAAATAGAAAAACCTTTTTCGAAATTAAGGGTACCAAAGGATGGTGCACTAGGGCTGACATAGAAGCTTACAACAGAGGAAATTTCTGCTGCTGCAACAGTTCCAACGGCGCACCCGTTATAACCAATCCCACAAGTATCTATAAAGAAGTTTTTATCGAAGTAAGTAT
Source organism: uncultured Bacteriovoracaceae bacterium (assembly GCA_937930825.1). GTDB lineage: Bacteria > Bdellovibrionota > Bacteriovoracia > Bacteriovoracales > Bacteriovoracaceae. Next base: position 3,849 of record CALHBL010000277.1, on the reverse strand, counting down.
TTGAACCGATAACACCGACCCCTCCTACTGATACCGTTAAAAAACCTTCTACTGGGTCTCCCTCTTCTCCTCCAACTGTGCCAATATTAATAGCAGTAATTGTCCCGACATCAATAGTTCCAGGTCCAATGACAAATTCTGAAACATTTACAGAATCTCCGACACTAAAGTCAGTTACATCTGCCACTGAGAAGAATACGGTATCTCCAGTAGCTTGGAGAACTTCTAATGAAGAAATTGAGTACACAATATCACTAGAAACCGGAACAGGTGTTGCGACAGGATCAGCTGAATCATCTGCAGAACCACCAGAAGAGGTTTTCTCAGGGGGTTCCTCCTTAAATTTCGTGAATGAGTCAGGCATACACGAAGTTACGAGAAGTAGTAGAGTCATTAGCAATGTCAGATTTTGTCTTTTCATACCTCTCTATTATCGACTTAAAACGAGAAGAATTTAGGGCATAATTAAAAATGGAGTAAAACCGATAAGTTAGGAAAAATTTTCCTCCTCACTCTGATCGATTAAGTCTATTTTCTGCCACAAAAGCCTGTCAGATGACGGCCAGGACCATTTCCCCCCCCCCTCTCAGAAGCTTTGGCCTTATGCAAAGTGAAGATGCGGCCCTTTTCTATGTATGATCTCCCTAAATTATTAAATGACAGAAGGATAGCTTTCTTCCGGTTAAAGAAAAGGAAAATCACTTATGCCCATTGCCAATTATGACCAGTATCAAGACATGTTAAATAAAGCCTATAAAGGTGGATATGCCTTTCCGGCAATAAATGTAACTTCTACTTCAACTGCAAATGCTGCCCTGAAGGCCTTTGCTGATATGAAGTCAGATGGGATTATTCAAGTTTCAACCGGTGGCGGTAAGTTTGCCTCAGGCCAGGGCGTTGCCAATATGGCCTTGGGGGCCATTTCCCTTGCTCAACATGTCCACCTCATGGCCGAGCACTATAATGTGATGATTGCCCTCCATACAGACCACTGCCACCCAGAGCATGTTGATAAATTCCTAGGACCTCTTCTTGAAGAGTCCCAAAGACGGGTCTCTAAAGGTGAACTTCCCCTTTTTAACTCCCATATGTTTGATGGTTCAGTACTTCCCTTCGCTGAAAATATGAAAACAAGCCTTGAATTGCATAAGAAGTGCCAAAAGCTAGGCATCATTCTAGAGATTGAAACAGGTATTGTTGGTGGTGAAGAAGATGGTGTTAATAATGAAGATGCACCAGCAGATAAACTCTACACCTCTGCTGAAGAAATGGTTGAAGTCGCAAAAATTTTAAGACCGATTGGCCCCTTTATGTACGCTGCTACTTTTGGCAATGTTCATGGAGTCTATAAACCGGGTAATGTTAAATTAAGACCAGAAATCCTAAAGAATGGACAAGAAGCTGTGAAAAAGGAATTGGGAGCTGAGAACTGCCACTGGCTCGTTTTTCATGGCGGCAGTGGTTCTGAGCTATCAGAAATTCATGAAACCCTCGGCTATGGCGTTATTAAAATGAATATTGATACAGATACTCAATACACTTATACCAGACCCATCGTAGATCACCTCTTTTCTCATTATGAGAAAGTATTGAAGATAGAAGGTGAAGTGGGTTCAAAGAGTCATTATGATCCCCGTGCTTATATGAAACTTGGTGAAAATGGCATGACCCAAAGAATAGTTCAGGCCATTGTAGACTTAAAATCAGAAGGAAGAACAATCTTCACTTCTTAAAACCACCTTCAAGCCCCATTCTCATGCTACGAATGGGGCAAATACTTCGCCTTCCCCTAGAAAAAAGCTCAGTCTCATTGAAAATTGTAAAAGTAGCCGATTAGTCCCTTAACAAGAAGGGAGTAGCATGGTTAAAGATTTGATGATTGATATTTTTAATGGACCTAAGACTCTGCTCCATGCTCCTTTTTGGAGAAATTTCTCACTACCGTGGAAAGGAAGTAAGCCTAGTCTGGCCTTACGTTATAAATTTTTTAAAGATACTCAGCTTTCAATTTCTAAGAATAGCTACCTTAAGCTCCTGAGCTTTGAGACCATCAAGTATATTCAAAAGAGAACCTCTTTCTTCTCCGGTCAAATTATAAAAGAGAATAAAGAGTTTGATCAGTTACTCTTATCAAAGTCATGGACTGACTTCTATCCTCATGAAGTCACTGTCATCAATATTAGAAATTCACAAAATGAAGTTTTCACCTCTTCTTATCACCATGGTGGCCCTTATAAGGGAGCAAGTTTAAAGAGCTTAAGAAAGGAAGTTCATTCACTTTGCTTTAAGGCCCGTAAGAAAGGATTAACAGTGGAGGAAGTTCAGATAGTTCACACCCACCCCACATGTGAGGTGATGATTATTGATAGAGATGATGAGAGTAAGTCTTCCTTTATTTTTAATGGTCTCTCTAGTAGTGATATAGAGCTTGCAAAATCATTGGCGCCGTTTGTTCCCTACCCCTTAAGGATTAAAGCCATTACTCCGGCCGCCAATTATTCAATGTTATTTTAAAATTTTAGAAATAATCTCATACACATTCTTGGAGAGATTCTTAGTTTCAACGATTCTCTTCAATTCTTCTCCCATGAGAGCTTTGGCACTGGGAACAATTCTCTTGTAGTCCTTAAATACTCCAGCGATTCTTGAAGCAATTTGTGGATTTATCTTATCAAGCTCTAAAATTTTATCAGCAACAAAGGCGTAACCTCTTCCGCTAGAGTGATGAAATTCAGAAGTATTCTTTGAGAATCCGCCAATAAGGTTTCTAACTAAATTAGGTACATTCTTGTCGTAAACACTATCTTTCTCGAGAGTTCTTACTCGATCAAGAATATTCGCCCCCTTTGCACTGGCCTCTACCATGAGCCATTTCTGCATAACCAGACTATCTGAACTCCACTTGCTATAGAATTCGGAACTCGCTCTTTCAAAAACCGTTCCCCCCACTTCTGCGAGGGCCTTAAGTCCAGAGATTTCATCTGTCATATTCTTTGCTGTTTGAAAATGACTCACGACTGTGGCTTCACAAGTTTTGATAGTGCTCAGATAGCTTAAGCAAGTATTGCGTAAGGCCCGCTTTCCTACTGAATCAGGATCTAACTTATACTCTCCAGGTGTAGTATGAGCATGGTAAAGCTTCTTAAGCTCCCCTTCATGCTTGGCGGCCAACTCACTTTGAACAAAGCTTCTTACGCGGTTTATGCACAGGAAATCTACCGTGCTCATTCCTTGCTGAATTATTGATTCTGCTGGAAGAGAAATAATCATCGCCATAACTGCTGGAGCGATACTTTCATTGGTAAGGATCCTGCCAAAAGCTTGAGAGAAGCTCTCGTCAAGAATAAGTTCTCCGCCCTCACTATCTCTTTTAATAAGGTCTCTAATAACTGAAAGGCTAACTGTTTGCATTGCTTCATATTGGTTAAAGAGGTCATTGTCATTAGTCATGAGAAAGTAGAAATCTTCTCTGGAGTGCTCCGTTTTAAGTCTAATGGGAGCACTAAAGCCTCTATTGAGACTTACTGTCTTAAAGCTTTCTATATTCTCAAAAGTAAAAACTTCTTCTCTTCCTCTCACATGTACAATTCCATCGGCCAATTGAGGTTGATCACTTCGCTCTTTTAGCCTTAATTCGACATCTTCACCCTTCTCATTGAGAACTCCTATTCTAAAAGGAAAGTGAAAGAGCGGCTTCTCACTCTGCCCTGGAGTGGCCTTACAGCTTTGCTTCAACACAAGAGTTAACTCTCGATTTTCCTTGTTAAAGTTCCAGGATGCTGAAACGTCAGGGGTACCAGCTTGTGCATACCAATTCTTAAATTGATCAAAATTAAAATTAATTGAATA
>CALHBL010000276.1 GCA_937930825.1 uncultured Bacteriovoracaceae bacterium | reverse complement strand
ATCATTGGCATTTCTTGCAGCTTGAGAAAGCGAGCGAACCTTAGATTTCATCCCCTCAGAAATACTCAAACCTGACGGGTCATAGGCCGCCTGAGTTATACGATCCCCCGTGGCCAAATCTCTATTTGTCCGATCTTGATCTCTAATATTACCGTCCAGCTGATTACGAGAATGTGCCGCAACAGTATTGGTTCTTATCCGCAAATCTACTTGCTCCTTAAAAATTAATGAGACTCCTCATCAACTCTTTATTCGGAGTAAATTAGTCAGATTGGCAATTTAAAATAGAGAAAATGAGAAAACGGAACTATAGTCCACATATGCAGTCAAATATAATAAGACTTCAGCTTTCTAAGTGGTCAATAGATTACTCTTCAATTGCTGACAGCTGGCTCTTAATGTAGAAGAGTTGCTTTTCTAAGAGTTCTTTTTCTTCTTCCCAGCGTTTTATGCGAATACCTGAGCTTAAGGCCTTGAACTGATGAACATCTTGATGACCACCCACCTCAGTAGCACCACTACTCATAACTTCATGCTGCTGTCTTTTAACACTTTCTGTGCTCTGAAAGCTTTCATAACCTTTGTATTGGGATTGCTTAGAAATGAGCATTTTACTAAGCCAATTCCTATAATCAGAATTGCTCATCTCGGCCTTTGCTCTTTTGGCCAGTGAGTAAAACTCCGAATTGTTCTGAGTTGATTCTTTTTTGGCCGTGGAGCACGATGATAGAAGAAGAGAAAATAGTGTAATTATTAAGACTTTCATGACCACAATGTCTCAAATAATAACGATACTGACAAAGAGCTTATGCTAGACGACAGCGCCAACTTTGCTGCATATGCAGCATTAATATTTAAGAGATTTGAGTTTCTAGTAGGGAAAACCTCATAAAGCCTTGTATACTTAAGTTTGACCGAATGCTCTCACCCAAAGGGAAGCCTCAAAGGTAAAGATAAGCTCACTAATATAGACAAACACCTGAAATCATGGTGGATTAGGCATGTGGTAAGTAACCTTAAAATGAAAGAAGTTCTATTATGAAAAATGAAGCTGAAGCACAAGACGAAAGTCAAAAGAATGTCTCTAAAGTAACAAGACCAAAGAGACCTGACTGGCTCAAGGTGCGAGCACCAACAAGTAAGTCCTATCATAGTATTAAAGAAATGCTTGGCGGACTCAACTTAGCAACAGTTTGCCAAGAGGCCATCTGCCCAAATATTGAAGAATGTTGGAGCGGCGGTACTGCGACCTTTATGCTCATGGGTGACACCTGTACCCGAGCTTGTCGTTTCTGTGCAGTAAAAACAGGGAATCCAAAAGGCGTTCTTGATTTAGAGGAGCCAACTAAAGTCGGCTATGCCATTTCTCAAATGAACCTTGATTATGTCGTGCTTACTTCTGTAGACCGAGATGACCTTCCCGATCTTGGGGCAGAACACTTTGCTAAAACAATTGAAGTCATTAAGAAAAATAACCCCAAAATGATTGTTGAGGTCTTAACCCCAGACTTCAATGCCATCCCAGAACTTGTTGAGCGAATCATTGAAGCTAAGCCAGATGTCTTCGCTCATAATATCGAAACCACTGAAGCCCTTACTCCTAGAGTACGTGATCGAAGAAGTCAGTATCGAAAATCCTTAAAAACTCTTGAGCTCGCAAAGAAAGTGAATCCAAAACAGTATACCAAAACATCTATCATGCTAGGTCTTGAAGAAAGAGATGAAGATATATTACAAGCAATGAAAGACCTAAGAGATGTAGACTGTAATGTTATCACTTTTGGCCAATACCTCGCTCCCACTAACCGCCATAAGAAATACCTTCCCATTGTTGAATATGTTCACCCGGATAAATTTAACCACTGGAAGAAAGTTGCCGACGAGATGGGCTTTCTCTACTGCGCTTCAGGACCACTTGTTCGCAGTTCATATAGAGCTGGTGAATTCTTTATGAAAGGGGTCATTGAAAAGGAGAGAGAGGCCACACTTAGGCGTCCGCACTACCCTACTTTAGAGAGCTAAATCATGCTCATCAAGAACTTAGGTCTAATTGATTATCGAGAAGCTTACGCTATCCAGCTAGACTATCTTGAAAAAGTTCGTCAAAACCCTAAAGAAGAAACCCTCATCATTTGCTCTCATCCAAGTGTCGTAACTTTGGGGAAGAAATCAACTCCACAAGATATTATTGGCTGGCAAGGCCCAGTGGAGAATGTAGAAAGAGGAGGAAAGGCAACTTACCATGGCCCCTCCCAAGTGGTGATATACCCCATTCTGGATCTCAAACTAAGAAACCAAGATATAGCGGGCTTCTTGCAGGCCATGGAAACTGCGATGATCGAATGCTTAGCTGATTATAATTTAGTGGCCAGCGGTAATCATGAAAGAGGTAAGCCCGGCTACACCGGAGTTTGGATAGAGCATCAGGGCACTAAGAGAAAAATTGCGTCCATAGGTGTTGCTGTAAAAAGATGGATTACCTACCATGGTCTTGCTTTCAATCTTTTTAATGACGCGCAAGCTTTTAGTGGTATCAACCCCTGCGGTTTTTCAACTGATACGATGATTAGTTTGGAGGATGCTTATCACGGCGAAATTAAGCGTGAAAAATTTGAGGCTTCCCTATGCACTTCTCTAGAAAGAGAGTTTACCAATCTGCGCAATCCTTGACTAAAACACTCTTGACCCCTGTGGACAAATGAACGGGTAGCCTTCACAATAGGTAAGTCATTTTCTCAAAGGAAGAATTACATGCGCTTATACGAATATATACAACAAGGTGGAACTATTATGTACATACTTGTTCTGCTCAATATTATTGGCTTCGCTGTCATGATCACTAAATTCTGGCTTCTCAATAAAGAGAAATCTAATGCATCTTCTATTGCAGATAAAATGGGAAGTAAGCTTAAGGAGTCCTCAAGTAATCAGGATATCCAAGCAAGAATAGAACTCGCTAAACAAGAGGTCGCTAATTATATTTCTCAAGTTGAAAAAGGTCTTAATACAGTTAAGATTATCGCTTCAATCTCTCCTCTATTAGGTCTACTAGGTACTGTTATCGGCGTTCTTGTTGCTTTTCAAATTATGTCAAAGCAAGGCCTAAGCGACCCCAGTTACTTTGCCCAAGGAATTTCAATGGCCCTCATTACAACCGTTGGTGGTATGTCGGTAGCGATTCCTCACTTTGTTGGTCACAGCTATTTACTAGGAATGCTTGACTCACTTGAAGCTAAGCTTGAAAAAGAAATCCTCTCTCGGGTGCTTTAAAATATGAAAAAAAGAAGATCAAGAGAAACAGCAACACCTGATATTACTCCGCTTATTGACGTAGTTTTCTTACTGCTCATTTTCTTTATGGTCTCTACTGTATTTAAAAAAGATGAATTGGCTCTCATTCTAGACCTACCAACCGTTACGGAAGGTCAGTCCGAGGCACAGGCCAAGAAGAATATAAATATCGAACTCTCAGCTAAAGATGTCGCCTTTAACGGCGCTAAAGTTTCCTTTAAAGACCTTGCCAGTAAACTCTCAGCTATCACCGACAAGAAGACTCCTATCAATATGCGTGTTGATAAAGATGTAAGGTATGAGAGAGTCGTTAAAGTTTTAGATGAACTTAAGAAACAGAAATTAGGAAACCTTTCTCTTATTACTAAAAAGTAAAATCAAGAACTAAGAACCCTCTTATAGAGATCAATCATTCTTGAACTGGTGTTCTTACGGTGAAATTGTTCAGCGTAGAGACGCCCCTCTCTTATCATTAATTTCTGTAAGTCTTCATCAAAGAGAACCTTCTCCATCTTTTCAGCAATATCTTCAACACTTTTGGGATCAATATAGAGAGAGTGTGGTCCAGCTGACTCTGAAAAACAAGAGCCTAAGGATGTAATAACAGGGGTTTCACTAAAGAGTGCTTCCACGTTGGGTATTCCCCATCCTTCAAAGAATGAAGGATACACAAATAAACTGGCCATCTGATAAATAGCTGGAAGGTCATTCATAGGAACATTATCTGCAATTATGCACCTATCCCTTAAGCCCTGAGACATGATTTCATTTACAATTTTCTTCTTATATTCCTTACCCTGACCAACGAGAACAAGCTGATGAGGAATACGATCCTTTATTCTTGAATATGCCTTTACTAGACTAAGAGCATTCTTTCTCTCCTCAAGAGCTCCAACATAGAGGATATAATTTTCAGTGAGTTGATATTTATCAGCAATTTTTTTTCTAACTTCATCGTCAACACTATTATAGAAACTAGGATTACAAGACTGCTGAATCACTTCGACTCGATCTCCTTTACAGCCAAGAAAGAACTCAAGGTCTTTCTTAGTTTGCTCACAAATTGCAATCACTTTATCTGCATTCTCTACTGCATGTTTAAATTTTCTGAAATAAACTTTTCGATCAATCCAAGGAAAGTATTCAGGGTACCTCATAAAGATAAGGTCATGAATCGTTACAACACTCTTAATCCCTCTGGATTGGAGGTTGCTCGGAATTTCATGAGAGAGTCCGTGATAGAGTTCAACTTCCCACTTTGCAATATCCCGATCCATAAAGAATGAGCGCCAGGCACTGCTTGCGATGCGATCAACCCTTCTTGTAGGTGTTACAACATCAACATTATCAAACCGCTTCTTCCAGTCTAAAGCACGTTGATCTTTGAATGGAGGTGTAAAGAGAACATAATCCTCTTCAGGATAATGCTTAATCAAACTCTCTATCAAAGTTCGTGAATAATTTCCAAGACCTCGAAAGTTGTGAAAAACTCTCTTTGCGTCAAAACCTATTTTCATCGTCCTGATTCTAAGAAATTCTAGGCGTTACGGCAAAGAGTTTCTTGGCCGCTTATAGGAGACGAGGAAGGTAAATCCTCTGTCTCGGGTATATTGTTTTACGGCTAAGATCGTTAACACTAACAATTCTATTTACCGTTGTACCAAATCGTCGTGCTATCTTGTAGAGGTTATCCCCCTTTTTTACAATATAGAGTTTCTTCTTTACCGAAGTCTTTTTTACCAAAGTCTTTTTTGAAATTTTAAGTTTTTGGCCTACGAAAATTCTATTACGTCTCAATGAGTTTCTACTTTTTAACTTCTTTATTGTCGTTCCATATTTGCGAGCAATTTTATAGAGACTCTCTCCCCTTCGTACCTTATGGATCTTTGTGATTCTCTTTATTGATCTTTTCTTACTCGAGCTTAATTTACGAGATGGCCTTTTAGCGGCCTTAAGGGAAGCCAGTTTCTCCACAGCTTCGGCCTTAAGAGAGGTAGGTACATAGATTCGGTGACCTATTCTACGCTTTGAGATCCAATCTTTTTTCATATCAGGATTAAGCTTTTTGAATAAGCTTCTATTTAAACCGAGTACTTTTCTTAATTTTTTTGCTGAGAAACTCTTGTATAACTTAACCTCTGAAGCATCATTATAGATCTCATGATCCCTATGCTTACTTACTTTATTCTTTGACCATAATTCTCTAGCTGCTGCAACCTTCGGAATATAGAAAATAGTTTCTTTTGGGAGAAGCTTCTTAGCTACTAAACTTTTATAGTCCCTTGTATTTCCTCTTCTAATGGCATTAATGATGCGGTATTCCCCAGCATTATAAGCACAGAGTGCCAGCTCCCAACTTCCGAAAATATTATAGAGATCTTTAAAATAATGAGCTGCTGCTCTTGTCGATTTAAAAATATTACTTCTCTCATCAACTCTAGAGTCCACTCTAAGACCGTACCTTGTGGCCGTACCTTTTATGAACTGCCATGGACCAACAGCTTGAGCTCGAGAAGCAATATGAGTGTTATAACCAGATTCGATGAGGCCGACAAAGAAGAGATCCTTAGGTAGACCTTCTTCTTCAAAGATGGACTCTATTAATTCTTTATACTTTGTTCCATTTTTAGAGTGGCGTAAGAAGCGGTCTTCATTTTTTGTGGTGAAGTACTTCATCCAGAAGTCATAATGCTGCTTTTTATAGCTTATATTAAACTCTGCTTCACCTGCTTCAGAATTTACGGGATCTTCTTTTAAGAGTTCTTCTTTTTCATATTTTTCTATGATTTCTTTTTCAGCTTCTACTAAAGCACCATCAACTATTTTTTCTTCAACTATTTGGGCTATAGGTTCTTCATTTACTGTGATGGTCTCACTTTCTAACTCTTCCAGAACAACAGTATCTGCATTACTTTCTTGATTATTGAGTGTGTTTGACTCACCTTCATACACAGTCACATACTCAGTACTTATTACTTCTCTCTCATCATTTAATTGATTAACACTCGTACAGGAATTTAAAAGTGTAAGAATAAATAGCAATCGAAGCATTCGTATCATAGTATCTCCATTATTCTTCAACTTCATGTCAAAGCTTTCTCATAAATAAAAGAAAGTGATTATCTATTCTAACGAATCACTACTAAACAGCAAGTAATGCAGAAAATTCAATTATAGACTATGAGAATAGTAGAGTACCCCACCGTCCTCATAAACGAGACTATAAGGGTCGTCTTTTAGAAAGAGAAATCCATCCAAATCAAAGTAATCCACTCCATAACCAATATTCATCGCACAGGAAATCCCTAGACTTGTTTCTATCATACAGCCAAGCATGGTCTTTAAACCAAGAAGTCGAGCTTCTCTCAACTGCTTTAAGGCCGTTATATAGCCGCCCGATTTACTCAGCTTTATATTTACTCCATGAAACATTTTCTGATATTCATCAACTATAGGACCAGCTTGAATTGACTCATCCCCTATCAGCATTACTTTGCTTCTTTCCCGCAGTAGAATAGACTCTTCAAAGGCGTCAGCCGGTAGCGGCTGCTCAAGAAACTCAATAGGAAGTCCTGAGAGGCTGTTGATAAACTCTAAAACTTCCTTTGCCTCACTAAAGCATTCATTACCATCAATACGTATCTTTCCCTCATAGAGCCTTCCTACTTCTCTCACCAGTTCAAAGTCCTCAAACTTTTTAACTTTTATCTTAAGGCAATGAAATCTACTCAAGTTCCCCCTTGATAAGTGGTCTTCAACTTCACCAATTTCCATATGAGGAACTGAGTGACTAGTTAAAATTTTACTAACTTCTCTTACTCCCAAAACTCTTTGGCATGTTGAACCCATTACTTGAGCTAAATAGTGGGTATAAGCCGATTCAATCGCATAACGCAAAGAGCTTGGAATCTCGATCTCTCCCAACACTTTTGTTAAATCGTCGAGACCATTGATCAGAACGGGTTTTGAAGATAAGAAAGTATCAAAATGGTCCTTTACTGCATCAACAGTTAATTCTCCTTGAGTTAGAAAAGCGACTTCACCAACTCCTTCAAGATAATCATCTTTAAATTTAATGAAGATATTTTCTTTTTCAGTAGTACTTCCTCGAGCGATTGACCACTTAACTTTCAAAGGAAGTTTCTTTGTTTCCAGACTCCAAGAACTACTCACTATACTAACCTCGGTCTAATATTGCCTATACTAGGGGTACTTGAAATTCTACCATACTCCCTTAAGCTATAAAGAATGATTCCTATCCCCTTAATGATTAAAATCGCTCTTGCTATTATCGCTGCTCTCTTTTTGGCCAAAACATTAGCACCCTCAATCGGCCAAATGATCTGGGACTTAATTTATAAGCCTAAGAAGAAAAAAAATAGTGACCTCGATTTTGACTTCTTAATTGAACAGAAGAAATCAATGCTAAGAAGTGGTCAAGGATCTTCATCAGGTCGTGCTATAGGAGCTTCATCTCAAAAAAATAGAACAGAAGAGCTCATTCACGAAAACTATAAGAAACTAAGTTCCAAGGCGAAGCGTACAGATAAGCAAGAAGGGCAGTACAAAGATTTAAAACTCATCATTGGCCTGCTTGATAGTACTCAATGGGGAGGTGGCGGAAAATTTAAAGAGCTTGCATCTCTTCTCACAAATAAATTGGCCAAGAGAGTGAGTGAGGAAGATATTAATCTTAATTTTCAATCACTCCTTAAAAGAGAAACTTTAATTACTCCACAAAATGACATTTTAGACTATGAAAGTATCAAGGTAATTCTCGAGACTAAAATATTCTTTCAATTCCTTCTTAGTGATGAAACCCTCCTCAAGAGTTTGGCCAAACGCTACTCGACTGGGCATGAAGAAGTTAAGAAAGGTATGGCCGTCTATTTTAAAAAGGCTCAAAGAAAAGACTCGCCGAAACTACAAATAACAATCCTTAAGAACCCTTCGCCTCAGCTACCACCAGAAGACTCTGCCTTTATCTTTAGTCTACTCAAAGACAAGAAGGGAACACCAATAAGAAGAATTGAAATATTAGCCGCTATAAAAGAAGAAGTTGAGTTCTTTAAGGCGCTCTCCCCCCTTCCCAAATTGAAGAATAAGAATGATGTAGAGGGTGCCTTTAATATATTAGGTTTGAAAAAAGGAACTCCTTTTGAGCAAATAAAGAAACAGTATAAGAGTCTTGCCAAACTTAAACATCCAGACCGCCTAAAAGGTAAAGGTATTCCTTCAAATTTTGAATCCATAGCGACGGAAAATTTTACTCGTATTCAAGAGGCCTATGATATATTAAGTAATGATAACAAAAATTAAACTTCCTCCATTTCAAGAGGAAAAATAAGGCAGCCATGCTCAAAAACCAACACATCGTAGAAGAATTAACTTGTGAACTAATAAATGTTATTAGTGAAACTAATGGTATTAATTTAAATGATACTATTGAACTCCTTGGGCACTCTCCAGTCATAAAGGACAATCTTCTCGTCAACAAGCAAATTCAAGAATTCAGACGACTACTTACTGGCTTCCATGAGAATGAAGTTGATATTTATACTCTTCTTGGTCACCCCTTTGCCAAAGCTTTCTTTCAATTCTTCAAACAGTTTCCGGCCAAATATAAAGAACAGCATATTCACCTTACTGGATCTCTTAGTGCTGAGTTTGTCCACCCACGCCTTATGAAACTCATCAATGGCCCCAATGCTGAAGTTTACAAGAAGAAAATCACTGATGTTTATGGAGAGGACTGCTGGCCAATTAAAACAGTTGAAGATGTTGATCATTTAATTCGTCTTCAAGATGGCGAACAATTTATGACCTACCTTCGCATTCTCTATCTTCCCAAGCTTATTTTAGTTGATCGTGCTGCTCATGAAGAGGCCGCTTACCACATGGCCGAAGAGCTCTATCATAAATATAACGTAGGTCACTTAAGACTTAAATTTACTCTCAATAGAAATACCGGCAATGAAACTGAACAACTGCCAGGGCAAATTACAGTAACAGAAGAAGATGTTGTCTTTGGTCTTTATAATGGATTTAAGAAATTTCAATCGGAGCATCCAGACTTCGATTTTATTCTCTCCCCCAGCTTTCGAAAGGAAGCAGACTTCTATGATCATAAAAACTTTGATAGCAAGCAGGACCACTTTCTCGATCAAGTTAAGAAGCTCTTAGAGATTGTTGATAAGAATCCAGAACTGGCCCCTCACCTAGTCGAAATTGATACAGTTGGTGACGAAAAGGAACTCTATAGAAAGAAGCACTTTGCTGAGATGAAAGCAGGACTTAGACGCTTACAGTATAACGGTTTTCGTATTCGCTCTCACCATGGAGAAACTTGGAAAACCCTAAGAAAGGGTGTCCAAAGTGTCGATAACTCTATGAATATTTGGCATATCGATACTCTTGAACATGGTCTTAGTTTAGGGATTAATCCTAACTACTACTTTCACCGCCTCTTCCAAAGAGTTATTGAGCTTAATAAATTAAAAAAGCCACTCGATATTAAATCTCAGGAATATCGAGAATTAATGGATATGGAATGGAGAGAGCCCATTGTCCGCGATAAATTAATTAGTGGCACTCTCTTAGATGAAGCTGAACAAATTATTTTTATCAAAACAAAATTCCATACCGCCCGCGAGATCGAACACTATCAGCATGATATTCTTAACAGAATGATAAATAAGAACGTCAGCTTAGTTGCTCTTCCCACTTCTAATATTAAATTGACTAATTCTTTTCCCGACATTAAAGATCACCCCTTTTCATGGTGGGAGAAGAAAGGTGTTCAGTTAGGCGTTGGAACCGATAACTACATCACCCTTTCTACAAACTTTATTGAAGAAATGCTTATTCTTCTGTTCTCAAACCCTGAGCATTTAAAAATAACAAAGCTTCTTATGGTTACTACGGGTGAAGATCGAAGACCTTATATTAGTAGCCTTCTGTGGAAGATGAGAAAGCGCTTTAGTGAATCAAAGCTTCTGGCTTAGAAATGAAGTTACTTCCTGGGCCACACGCTCAGGGGTAATCTCCACCATGCACTTCTGATAAATATCCTGCGAACACTTCCCTCGCCCATCTTTTGAGCAAGGCCTGCACTTCAATTCAACCTCTAAAGTTTTCATCCTCCCCATTGTTGTAAAGCCAAAGGCGCTTGGCCCCATTAAAGAGAGGCCATGAACGCCGGCGAGGTCGGCAACTTGCTGAAGTCCGGTATCAGCAGAGATTAGAAAGCGGGCATGAGCCGCGAAAGCACTACTCTCTTTTAAGCTAAGTTTACCAGCTAAGTTCGTTACTCTACTAGGATCCACCGCGCTGATCTCTTCACAAAAGTGATCCTCTGGTCCACCAAGAATG
>CALHBL010000275.1 GCA_937930825.1 uncultured Bacteriovoracaceae bacterium | reverse complement strand
ACAAAAGAACTCACTGCCATTAATCAATATTTCCTTCATGCAAGAATGCTCCAAGATTGGGGTATGGAGAAGCTTGGAAAGTTAGAGTATGATGCTTCGATTGATGAGATGAAGCATGCTGATCAACTTGTGCAGAGAATCCTTTTCTTAGAGGGCTTACCTAATCTTCAAAAGCTTGATCGGTTGAGAATTGGAACAGATGTAGAAGAGGTTATTAAGTGTGACCTTGAAGTTGAAAATGCAGCAGTTCCTCATTTAAAAGACTGTATTGAATTAGCGGAAAAAGAGCGTGACTACGTTTCTAGAGATTTATTTCGCTCTATTTTAGAGTCTGAAGAGCATCATGTTGATTGGTTAGAAACTCAGCAGGGACTGATAAAGAGAGTTGGAGTTCAAAACTTTATTCAAGCTCAAATGACTCCTGATGTGGCCAATCACTAAGGGTCATATTTAGTAAACTCTGGCCAAATCTTAATATCATCTTTGGCCAGCTGTGTTTTTAAATTCGTAAAAAGCTTATAGGGCCACTTTCCCTGCACAAGATTAATGATCCAAGTAGGGATGGAGCCTTTGAAGTCAGTGAGAAGGATAATCTCAAAGAATGTGCTCTTTTCTGAAAGCCCTTTCATGTAAATCGATCCAATATAAGTATTCCCTCTGACATGTTTCTTATTTCTAGGAACTTTAGGGTGATCCACTGAATGAATATCTATAAAGATAGTACTATCATCTTCATTATAACGACCTTTCGTAGAAATAACGAAGGCGCGATTATCAAAGGGCCAGGGGCTATCGTAGAGAGTGTATTCAATTCTCTCATACTTACTCTTTTTCTCAACAACATAAACTTCTAAGAGCTTAGGGATCCATTCTTTCTTTCTATCCGTAGCTGCTAATACAGAGAGTATCTTTGGCATAGGATGTTCAAGAATTGTTCGAGCTTTAATGGGAATAATGCCCGATTGCTCATGTCTTTGAGCTGTATAAATTTTAATCCCATTCTTCTCTTCTTTTACTTTCCAAGTAAAGTCATTCGGGTGAAGAGAATGAGCTACTTGGCAGGTAATAAAGAAGCACAAGCCTATTAATTGCTTTATCATGGAATTCCTATTTTGGTACGGGATATTGTTCAAGAGAGCGAGAAAAGACTTGATCTACATGGCGCATATATATTTTCTTAATCTCTTCAAAAGTAGGGCGAGGAAGATCTACTGTGAACCCTTTTTCAGCTAAAGTTTTTACCAAAGATTCATGGAAGACTTCAGCACTCTTGGCCTTATCACCTTCAAAAGCGGCCTCTTGTACATAGTAGTAGAGGTCTTCTCGTTTAAAGTTTGTCTTTTCTATGAGGTGATGAAGGTAGTAACTAGAAAGATAGGTATGGCCTTCCATTACGCGCGCTTCAATCTTATCTTCGTGAAAGACAAGATCGCGAACAGTGCCGCTAAGCCTTTGGAGTGAGTAGAAGAGAATGCCTAAATTGTCCGGAAGCATAAGCCTTTCTGCGGAAGAATGACTTATGTCTCGTTCATGCCAGAGGACGATATTCTCAAGACCAATGAGACTGTGGGAGCGAAGCACACGGGCCATGCCCGTAAGGTTTTCACCACTTATTGGATTCTTCTTATGAGGCATGGTGGAACTGCCTTTTTGGCCTTTCTTAAAGCCTTCATGGAGCTCTCCTATATCTGAGCGATGCAAGTGACGAATTTCGACACAGAGACGCTCTATCGCACTACCGATGAGCGCGTTGATATTGATCATTTTAGCGATTCGATCGCGAGGAATGACTTGAGTTGACAGTGGCTCAACTTTAACTCCAAGGGTGCTAGCGGCAGCTGCTTCTTGCTCAGGATTGAGAATTGTATAATTTCCAACTGCTCCAGAGAATTGAATAGTGAGTTCATTATTATAGAAGTCTAGGAGTTCACGGTAGCGTCTTGAGAATTCGTTATAGTGGCCAAGAAGTTTTTGACCAAAGCTCATGGGCTCTGCATACATTCCATGGGATCGTCCCATGGTCACAACATCCTTCATTTCAATGGCACGCTCATGAAGTTGTGCGAGTAGCTCTTTAAAGTAGGGGAGAATGGCCTCTAAGCTTCTCTTTATCTGAATTGTTGTTGCAGAGTCAATAATATCTGAAGAGGTTACTCCGAAATGAAAGTACTTTCCTGTTTCAGCATCTAGTTTCTCGGTAATGGATGTGCAAAAGGCAATGACGTCATGCCTCGTTGTCGCTTCTATCTCATTAATACGTTCAACACTTATGGTGGCCTTTTCTCGTATACTTTGAGCAGTGCCCTTAGGAACTAGGCTCTTCTCAAGGCTCTCTAGAATGGCGAGCTCGACCTCTAGGTAGGTGGAGAACTTAGCATGCTCATTCCATAGGTTTGATATTTCACTTTTTTCATACCGCGGGATCATGCATACTCCTAATAACAGTGGCTAGAAATAGAAACTTAAATCAAAGCCCATGCTTAGCCAAGAAAGAACTTGAGATCGGGCCGAAGAGCCTTCGCCTTCAAACTCCGCAGCTCTCTTTGTATGGGAGAGGTGATAACTCATCTTTACTCCGTAGTGAATAGTCTGAGAGGAGCGTCTGTGGATTCCAAAATCACATTTTAGACCTGGCCCAGAGTAAATTCTATTTCTGAAGTTTTCTGTAAAGCGGTACCAACCTATGCCTGCTGAGGTTGATGTGAAGACTTTATCAGAGTCTAGGAATTCTCCAATCCAGTTGCCTCTAAACGAGAGGGAAGCGCCCCCAGCTAATACTGTGTCATCTGATTGGAGAAGATCAGATGAAAGAGGGCCTTCGCTTGAATTATTTTCTGTAAGCTCTTCAAACATTGCCTGGGTTCTAAAAAAGAAAAATTCCACCCATGCAAGATCAAAGCGGCGGGCCCAATTCATTTCAATGGTCTGTAAATTAGTAAGAGCAGTGAAGTCATTATTTAAATGATAGAGAAAACTAATTCTATTCTTGTCTTTGAAAGTACTGTACTCACTGAGGTATATGCCTGAATTGGGGTCCCTTTTTTTTATGATAGTTTCGCTCTCTTTAGTATCAAGCTCTTCTATTTCTGCTTGGCTGAAAGTTTTCATGAGATCTTCATCACTATCTCTGGCCACTGCCTTATATGAGGTTATAAAAAGAAATGCAGTGAAGAGGAGGGTAAGTTTAAGAAGCTTCATTTTGTGACCTCTTGAGGTTTGGCCAAGCCTTCAAAGCTTTTACCAGGGAGTTCATCTCTACCCATTTCTTGAGCGAGAAGCACCTTCTCTCTTGTGTGAGCATAGTAAAGCTGAGCTAGACTGATGTCACTATTAACCGCTTCTAGAAGAGAGTCTTGAAAGTTTATATAAGCAGTCTTTCTATTAATATAATTCTCGAGAATAGTATC
>CALHBL010000274.1 GCA_937930825.1 uncultured Bacteriovoracaceae bacterium | reverse complement strand
GTGCTGAGCAAGGAGAAAGTCTAGCCGACAAACTAACTCATAGAAGAAATCAATCTGCACTGAAAGTGCCTAGGCCGATCAAGGCACAAATGAAGGCCGCTACTGAGGCCCTGAAAAAGAAAGGGCTAGCAAAGAAGGCCTTAGGTGTAGGAAAGAAACTGCCTGTGATAGAGCTCATTAATTCTAAGAGTAAGAAGTTCCTGCTCAATGACTTCATTGGCAATAAGACTGTCGTGATCACTTTTTACAGAGGAGGCTGGTGTCCGTATTGTATGCTGGAGCTCGATCAGTATCAGGCGATGATCACAGATTTTGAAAAGGCAGGAGTTGACATTATCGCCATCTCTCCCGATTCAGTTATGGAATCTCGAAAGACTCGTAAGAAGCGTAACCTCTCTTATAAACTCTTTAGTGACCCCAATAATACTGCCGCCAAGAAACTGGGTCTGGCCTTTAAAGTGAGTGAGAATATCATTGGCATTTATGAGAAGTTTGGCATCGATTTAAAGAAGTCTCAGGGCAATAGCGCCAACGAGCTTCCGTTGCCTGGAACGTATGTTGTGGATAGCAAAGGTGTGATTAGATACAGTTTTGTTGATCCGGATTATACTGTACGGGCCGAGCCTTCTGTTGTACTAGAAATTGCTCACAAGCTTGTTAAGAGTAAGTAATTTTGGCAATGTTGCCAGCTCTTTGTTATGAAGAGCTTCGTCATTTATTATAAATAATTACCGATAAAGAATATTAAGGATCTTCAATGGCCAACTCATCTAACTTTCTCTCTAATATGGTTGTGGAAAGTGAATCCTATTCTTCTATGGAGACTATTGAGTCCTGTATTGAAGAGGGAGTTAGTCTGCATCATATTCCTCTACAGCCACTCTACTTAGCGCTGAAATCTCTGCCTATTGAGCAAGCTTCAACTTATCTTCCTAGGCTTTCCAGTGAGCAGCGCGAGCTTATGCAAGATCTTGATCTTTGGCATAAAGATGATTTGGATCCAGATGAGTTTGAGTTCTGGGTTCAGGCCTTTGTTTGCTGTAAAGATGATGCTGTCCGGGCGCAGTTTGCTAATGGTCTTGATTTTCTCTTGTATTTAAAAGGCCGCTTTAATATTTGGACATTTGATGCGGACGATCCGCAGTATCCAGATCACGATCATTACTTTCTCACTGAAGATGGACTTCTCCTCTTTGAATTTAGTGAAGACTTTGGTTTGGTCTCAGAAGTAAGGGCCCTCATTCGCGAAATCTATGCGTTCATGGGAGTTGAAGATGCTTATTGCTGGCTCTTTAAAATGGTGAGTGACGCCGCTTTTTCTATGCTTGAAGAAGAGTACCAAGCTAAGAAGAATCGGTTGGCCGATGCTGGCTTTGTGGATTACTTTGACGCCCTTCAAATTGATAATTGTTTTATCAATATGAGTTTTCTTGAAGCCTTTCTCAAAAAGAAAGTTGCCATAAGTGTTGGAGTCGATAAATTTTCTCAACAGCAAGTGCTCCCAAATAATGCCCTTAAGGCCTTTGAGAGTTCTTTTAGCAGCTTTGATACCGAACTCTCTAAAGTAGATGACCCAAAGAGGCGGGAGTATCTTCAGTTTAATTTCACAAGACTAGTCAATGGTAATATCGCCCTTAAGGGAAATTTTAAAGACGGCTCGATCTCTATTCACAGGGCCTCGGAAAAGACGAAGAACGCCCTTCTGCTGGGCTTTGATTATATTGTGAATCATGCCTTAAAAAATGAGCTTTTGATTCTTAATGAAGAAGATGGCCATGGACTCTTTGACTTACTGGACTTTACTGAACTTTTTAAAATAGGAAATTCTCTCGTTCACTTTGTGCGGACTGAATTAAAGAAGTCTTTGAGAAAGAGCGCACTAGATGCTGAAGAAGCTTTCTGCGGCAAGCTTATTGGGGAGTTTCTTGATAACTCCTTTGAAGATACGCCGCTCTTTAGCTCTGATCTAGAAAGTAAGGGAGAGCTTGTACTTGATTATGAAAACTATCATAAGTGGAGTGAAGACGCCCAGATGATCAGCGCTCTTCTGCCCTTTATTGGCAAGCTGCACGCTTCATTCAAACCTCTTAAAGAAGAAGCGCAGATTCAAGATCACTTCTACTTAAATTACAATGTAGATGATATTGATGTTGAGGCGATTTTTCTATCTAGCTTGGCCTGCCTTGTTCTGGTGGAAAGTGGTGATCTTGCGGCCGATGTGCTCAGTGCAGGAAAGCTAGGCTTAACCATAGAGGAGTTTCGCTCCTTCAGTGTACTTTTAATTGATGAGAAGGGTTTAATAGTAGGTCCTGCGGATAAGGCACTGCGTGCTTACCAGGCCCAATTTGGCATGAATGAAGTTCCTCGTTTTTCTCGTTATTTCACAATTCTCATGGCCTCTCAGCTAGTAGGCTATGATTATAAGAATTTAGGGGTTCAAGACTTTGCTCATGTTGGGGGGCCTATTATTCTCACCCCTAGAGAGGACTTTAGTTAAAGGCCTTATCATAGAGTTTGCCTAAGAAATTGAGAAAATCAGAGTTAGGCTCCATCAGCTTTAAGGCCAATTCATCTTTGATTTCTTTGACCTCGCCTATTTCTCTTTTAATGAGTCTCTTGGTCTGGTCATATTCTTTATCTATTGGAATTTGGGTGTTGAAGAAGCGGTCGATTTTTTCAAGCCTAAGATTCTCCTTTTCGAGAAAGTCATAAATTTCGTAGTCTTCAATCTGACTGTCACTTATCCGAGCAGATTTTTTGAACGCACTTTTATCTAGGCCTACTAAGTCGAGAACATCTTCGAAGCCCTCTAGCTCTTGATTTTGCTTATCATTTAAAGTTGGCTTTTTCTTACTCATTTTCTTTTCTCATTTCTTTGGCTCACTTTTCTGGCCCAATTCTCTTTCCATTCACTTGGGGCCCGCCAAGAAGGTCAAGATAGAATGCTTTTTCATAACACAGGTTTCTCAGGGTTTTATTTAAAAAAGATTTCTCCTTTAAGTAATTCCATGTTTCTGGATCTGAATGATTCTTAATTCTATTACTTAGTGTTACAGCTTTCATCAGTAAGATTTGCTCTCTTTTTTTAAGCCGCTTAATTTTCTTTTTAAAGTGAGCAGGTGCATCTGCTATTGAGGCTAAAGTGGGAAAGAAGTGTCCCGTGGCCTCACTTTTGGGGTTGAGTAGATAAATGGGATAGGGGAGTCTGGGGTCAATATTAAGCTCAAGGCAGGTTTGCTCTAAGGCCAAGGCGCACTCACTCCAGGATTGCCCTTCGGGTATCACGATGGTCAGAAGGGTAGGACAATGACCAACTTGATTCTTTTGAAAAACTAAAACCAAAGAATCAGGGTTAAAGTTATTAATTTCTATTTTTTGAATGAGCGGTAATTTCACTCACAAAGTATATCATAGAGTGATGGAGGTGGGTGATCAAAGTAGGGTCTGTCTGTTTGGTAGTGGACGGTTTTGATCGAGTAAGAAAAATACCCGATTTCTTCAAATTTATATAGAATGGAAGGATGAACTTTGGCTATATCCACCTTCCTAGAGAATTTTGTTTTTTACTTAAGTCTAATATGCAAACCTCTGGCAAAGGTCATCAATATTTAAAGAAAGACTTCTGGTCCAGGCCAAGCTTTCAAGGTGTTCTCAAACATGCATGCCATGACATGGGTTCAGCAGTTTCCTTTGAAAGAGTGATTAATTCATTTGGTTGGCTAGGCTTAAGAGACCGGCTAGCAGCTTGCTACCTGCACCATCAACAATTTGGGCGCTTTCCTAATGCTCCAACTCTACACGATGTAGAAGAGCTTCTTTCATTTGAAAAAAACTGCTCTATCTCCTCCCTTGATGGCCATAGCCGCTCATTCCTATTGGCCTTCTATTTGAAAATGGGGCTCTTCTACTTAAAGCGCCACTACCCCAACGAAAAGTTTAGCAATGATTGGGATACCGTTGAAATTTGTGAACTACTTAAACACAACAAAGTAAAAGTAGAAAGGATAGATTGGCTCTTCTTGAGTTTACTCCATCTTAAGAACAATCTCGGGATAGAGAAGTTAAAGTCTGAGATTTCTGGGACGGGTGGCCATAATACCCTCATCAATTCCATGGGCCAAGAGGATCGCTATAACTATACGAAAACGCTCATGGAATATGGGGCCAGTATTGGGGACAAGGATGTTTTCATCAATCATGAGGTGTAAGAATGGCAACTGAAAATTCGGTCTGGAAATTGGTAAGTGATTTGGATCAAAAACAGGGCATTACTGAAATTGTTATCAATGACCCTAAGCGAGTCTTTGTAGAGAGGAAGGGGCAGTTTATTCAATTGAATGTAAAACTCTCTAAGAATGATCTCTATGAGTTCTCTAAAGATGTGGCTTCCTACAACAAGAGAGAGTTTGATCCCTTCAATCCTATTTTAGATGGAAACCTACCTGACGGCTCTCGGGTTAATATTATCGCTGAACCCTTTAGTCAGGGCTCACCAGCTATAACAATTAGAAAGTACCTCAAGTCTATTAAGACCTTTGATGATGACCACTCAATTTTTGGTCTTGATTCACGCTGGATTGAGTTCTTTAAGGCCGTTATTTCTAGTCGCTGTAATATTATTGTTTCAGGAGGAACAGGGGTTGGAAAAACAACTTTTATGAATCTGCTCTTACGAGAAATGAGTCCTGCTGACAGGGTGGTAACGATAGAGGATACGATAGAGCTGAGCTTAACGAATCCCAATGTTGTGAGGCTTGAAACTTATTCAGGGACAAAGAGTCAAGGGGGGCTTAGTGCTCGCGATCTTGTTAAGAACACTTTAAGAATGAGGCCGGACCGTATTATCGTGGGTGAAGTGAGGGGCGGCGAATTATTCGACCTTCTGCAGGCCATGAATACTGGTCATGACGGCTCCATGTCATCTATTCATGCCAATTCACCCGGTGAATGCATTAGCCGCATGGAGAATCTCTTTCTTATGTCGGGTTTTGATGTCCCTTTTCAAGTTGTTCGTAAACAGATTGCCCAAGGGGTGGACTTTATTCTACAATTGGGCCGCTCT
>CALHBL010000273.1 GCA_937930825.1 uncultured Bacteriovoracaceae bacterium | reverse complement strand
ACAGGAAGTAGAGAACTCAAGGCCTGGATATAGTAGAGTCCAAGATGGTGTTCTAATTTCCCACCCCAGTGCTTCTTGGGCCCTGCCACTTCATAGAAGGAGAACTCTGGAAAGACTTTATTGTGGGGAAGCCCATCTCGCTGACAAATCTTCTCTAAGAAGGAGTCATCTGCGGCCTTCAACTTATTAACCCTAAGACCAACAGGAAGATCCTTTTTAAGGCACAGGAGAAAATTATCGTAGTCAGGTATGAGTTCGCGGTAGCGCTCATCAAAAAGTGTCCAAGTCATGGCATCATTGTAATAGGAAGAAGAACAAAAGGAAGTAAATTTTTAGGAGTAGAGGAATTAAATGCAGCTCTTACGAGCTGCATTTAATTAGACTAGATAATCGTAAGAAAATTATTTAATGAATTCTACTTGTCTTAATGTTTGGTCTAAGTTTTTATCACTTAGGAGTAGAGCTTCAGTATCAGAAGCAATATCTTTTACAACTGAATCACTTGCTTCACATATTTGAATCTCAAAAAGGCCATCAAAGTCACTAAGAGGTTCTTGGTCACATGTTACAGTATAAGTAGGTGCTGCAGGAACAGAGAAATCATAAGTCGTAACTGATCCAGTACCTAAAGTTCCACTATTGAAGAAAGTTTGAGTCTCTAGTTTAAAGTCTCCCATTTCAGCATCGAAGGCAAAGACGTAAGCAGATCTAGTGCTTCCAATATTGGGCATTAAGTTCATATATTCAGCCGTTAACTTAGACTCTCCTTCTTCATTCTTCACAACTCTAAAGGCCGCATCAGCTGGAAATTCTTGAGATTCAATCACAAGGCCATTTAAAGATGTTTTGACTGATATTGAACCATTGGCCATTAGGCTAAGAGTATCTTCTTTGCCATCATTGTCGATATCAAAGCTTACTTCAGTGTTTTGGGCATCTAAGAAGTCCGATCGCATCTCGGCAAAAACGTTAGTGTTAAAGAGCGCTGCCACTGCAGATAATAAGAGTAGGTTCTTCATTTGGTTTGTCCTTAAAAAAAAAGTGGTTTATTGTTTGGCCCACTTATACCCGTTTTATGAGCTAAGAGGTTACTACCCTATAGAAAGTATCTGATATTTTTAATAAGGAAGGTGAGTTTACGGATACGCTTTGTATTATGAGCCACTTAGAGTTTCAACTTAACTATAAACAAATTCTGCTTAGCCTATTTACTTGTTACCTCTGAGGCCTTGCTGCCTTCTGCTTCTTCGGAGATAGTTGGTATTACTGCTGGCGAGCGGCTGACCTTTCTCTTACTATCAAGAATAGTCAATTTGCCTTCTTGAGAAAGATAGACAGAGCTTGGTGTCTCTTCCAGGACCCTATTTTGCCCACTCAGAACCTCTGCGAGACTTCCTGTAACAAAAGGTGCTAGGGAGTCGATAACCTCTTTAGAATTTAAATCTGTAGCAACGGAACTCTCAGCGCTACAATGACCAATAAAAAGACTCCAAAGAGTAACCATTGAAATGATAGCTTTCATTAGACTTTCCTTACTTCTATTCTTCTAGTGACTTAAGAGCTGCATAGATGATGCCATCATTAGATGGAGGCTAACTCAATAAAAACAACACGTTAGAATTATTCCCTTCTTCGAGGTGGCCGTAATTTATACACAGTGAACAAATTTTGAGCTTTTTTAGGTGTTTTGAAACTAGTGAAATCGTTAATTTTGCTCTTCAATTGTCGATAAGTGATCATGTTTAGGCCCTTAATATTTATACTTCTCTTAAATACGACCGGATGCGCCCAGTTGCGATTAAAAGTAATGAGAACCCCTTCATCTCAAAGTGGGGGGTCTTGCTCTGAATTGGTATCGAATCTCTTCTCATTTGATGCGGACACACTACCTACCAGTCTCTATTTGCCAAATGATTTAAGACAGAGAATTAATAGCTATATTCACAAGATTGATAAACTCTCAAAAGTTGATAGGAAGGAATTCCTTTCATTACTAGACGAGCTTCCTATTAATTTCTACTCTCCTGAACAGCTTAAACTAGCGGAAGAAATCTTGAAGGTAGAAAAATTTAGCGATCAACAAAAGAAGGCCATTTTCCTAATCACGAAGCTTGGAATCTATGAAAACTCTTCCTCAGTGATCACCAATAATTACTCATGGATGCAAATCAGAAGGAAGGCTTTTATTTTAAAAATGGTTGGTTTTTCCCTAGAGCAGAGAAGAAAATTACTTTGGAACTTAGGAGACTCTTCTTTTACGAAGTTGGAGAATTTATTTTTTGACCTGGACATGAATAAAGACATAACAAAGCTCAATAATCAAACTTTGCTTGAAAGTTTTAAGAAATACCAACCTTCAGCTGCAGGAACAAAGAGAATTAGTATTTCAAAAGAAGAGGCCAACTTTCTTTTAGATTTGTCCTCCACTAACCCCGTATCTACTCCGAATATGACTCGTAACTATGACCCTAAGAATACCGGTGCTGGTTTTTGCTTTGGCAGGGCCATGGCGGTTCAGATTGAAGCTATCTCAAGAGGTGTGGCACCAGATGCTATTAAGAAAGTTTTCGCTGTGGGCGACCTGATCAATGGTTCGACAAAGTGGAGGTATCATGTAGCAACAGTTATCAAAGGCGAAGACGGTACTTGGTGGGCCATTGATCCTATATTCGACCGCGTAAAAACTCTGGATGATTGGGCGGCACACATGGATTCTAAATATAATAAATCTGACAACATGAAGATCATGTTAACAAATGCAGAGCGCATCGGACCAAATAGCAGTGAGCCTTTCGTTATTGGAGAGACAAAAGACTTCAATCACTACTTCTATGATCTGCTCAATTACTTCCACTACAGAGGTGAGGTCACTCAACTCGATAACATAAGCACGGACAACTTCAATGAAATCGCCAGCACCGAAGTCATCAAAGCAAAGGAATTCCCCGAAAATGCCCCTAGGCAGAATATCGGCTTATTCAGAGAGAGGCGAAGAAAACTCTTAATAAGAGGCGTGATTGGCGGCGGCATTATTTCTGGTGGTAGCCTACTGTATTTGGACGATTCTCCTTAAGAAATATTTGCAAGAGCGAAACCAATGGACATGGCACTAAGCAAGAAGAAAAGACCTGCCCCTAAGCAGATAGCGAACTCGCTAAGAATAAATTTAAGAAGAGAAAATTACAGAGGATAAAGAACGAAAGCCTTCTCTCAGGCGAGAAGCTTTTACTTAGTGCTTCCTTAGAATTTAGAGATTTAAGCGAAGCAATAAGCTCACTCCATACTTCACTTTTTTCAATTATCACTTTCATAGTACCTCTTCCACGGCGTTCATAATATGAGGCCAACTTCATTAATTTCAGGATTGTGATTATAAGCAATTAAGGTGCAGCACAATATAATTTCCAGAACTATTTCACTTTCAAGTGAATACTCCTTCTTTTATATGAATATTCAGTAACTTAGGTACATAAACCTTTCACTATCATTTCATTAAACTTGGTGCAGCTTGGGCATCCAGTATTTAGAGCGCCCTATTTGTTTGACTAACCAAACTCTTGTTATTACAAAATACCCATGAATCAGAACAAGGCCATCCTCAACTTGAGCGAACTTAAAGTTGGAGAATCAGCACAAATTCTAGACTGGGATCTACCCCAATCAATAAAGCTAAAGCTGCTCTCCTATGGTCTTGCCCCCGAAGACTTTATAAAAGTTGTGGCCAAGACTCCTTTGAAAGGACCTATTAGTATTCAAACCTCGCAAAAAGAAAGAATCG
>CALHBL010000272.1 GCA_937930825.1 uncultured Bacteriovoracaceae bacterium | reverse complement strand
TTGGTTCAGGGACAGGAGCGAAATCTACAGACTTACTTAGGATGAAGAGTAACTTTCTCTTCTTATCTAATTTAAGAAGGTTATCCAGAACGAGGCGCCTATCATCGAGGGGCCACGGCATATCAGTAAGGGAGTAAGTGATCGCTTGCTTGGGGCTTATATCTTTTAATGTTGTCTTCACTGCAAGGTCTGTCGTCCAAGCCGTTTGACCTTCTATGGCCCTTAAATGCTCCATTAAGTAATCAACTCGCGTATTGATAACCCCAGATACTTTAAGGGGGAGAATACCACCCTCAGGGTTGATGCGCTCAAAGATAGTAAATCCTTTATAGAGCTGCTTCTTCCTCCAACCATCATCCCCTGAGTCCTTAGCAAATAAAGCGAGAACAAAGAGTGAGTTAGCACAAAGAAAGAGGACAAAGAATATTTTTTTCATGGACAAATTATAGATTAAAAAGTCACGGTTTGCCTTAAGTTTAAGAATATTTGTTCATAATCTTCGAGATTAATAGTGACTTTTACTCTGGCCCAGTTTTTACTAGTGAGGGATAACTATAGACTTAAAAAGTTTATAAAGAGAGAGGATAATATGACTGAAAGAGTCAGCTTCGGTTTAGATAATCTTATCGGTGACTTAGACCTGCAAAGAGAATGTGGTGGTAATATAGGCTACCTAGGTCATAGTGCAGCTGTCGATCATCAGCTAGGACTTGGGCTTGATTGCATCATTAAACTCTTTGGCAAGCGGGTCATCAAGGCCTTTGGTCCTCAGCATGGCTTTGTTACAGATGTTCAAGACAATATGATAGAAACAGCAGACGCAATCGACCCCCACTATCAGATTCCTATTTACTCCCTCTATGGTGAAACCAGATCGCCAACAAAGGAAATGCTTGCCGGTTTAGACACTCTTATTATTGATCTGCAAGATGTTGGCACTAGAGTCTACACCTATATCACAACGCTCTCTTTAACCATGGAAGCCTGCGCGAAAGAAGCTATTAAAGTCGTTGTCCTGGATCGCCCCAACCCAGTTGGTGGAGAAATTATCGAAGGCCCTGTACTTGAGCAAGAATGGCGCTCCTTTGTGGGCCACCACCCCATTCCCCAACGGCATTCACTCACCATAGGTGAAGTGGCCAAACTACAAAAAAGAGTTCATACCCCAGATTGTGATTTGCTCGTTATCCCAATGAAGAATTGGCAGCGCTCTTTCATGTGGCGTGACTGCCAAAGAGCTTGGATTAACCCCTCCCCCAATCTCTCAACTCCTGAGTCGGCCATCGTCTTCTGCGGTAGTGTGCTTTTTGAAGGCACTAATATAAGCGAAGGTCGGGGGACCACAAGAGCGCTCGAACAAATAGGCGCTCCAGGTATTGATGCAAGAGAATTAAAAGCTTCCCTTGAATCTTCATTAAAGGAATTTGGTATAGAGGGAGTGCAGCTGCGTACAGTCAGCTTTCACCCCATGTTTCAAAAGCATGCCGGTAAAACGTGCTCGGGCATCCAAGTGCATCCCACTAACCCCAGCAGCTTCAAGTCTTGGCGACTCGGTGTCCTTCTTCTGCGTGAACTTATTCAAAGCAAAAATGAAAGATTTACCTTTGCTTGGAATGATAAGCCTTATGAGTATCAATTCTCTAATCTGGCCATCGACTATATTAATGGCACTGAAGCTATTAGAAAATGGGCCGAATCAAAAGGGTCGGCCGAAGAGCTGATAAGAATAGAGCAAAGCGACTGGCCAAGCTATCTCGACTTAAGAGAAAATAGCCTCATCTATTAAATAAAGAAAGTGAGTAAAGTATGACCTTTGAAGAAGCTGTTTCATTACTAAAGAATGCTGTGAAAGATTCTCACCTAGTGAATCAAAAGCATATAGACTTGTCTGTTATTGATGCCAGCGTACGGGCAGACTATCAAAAGGCCCTCATGATTTGTCAGGCCCAAGTCTCTCGTGGTCTTATTTCTGATGACTCCCTCAAGGTACGGCTCGGCCTCAAAGCATGAGAATTCTCTTCTTACTGATTGCGGCCTTAGCAACAATCCAGGTAAGTGCTAAAGGTGCTTTTGACTACAAGTTTGAAGCCTTTGCTCGAACAACTCCCCTTGGCGCTTATCTACGCGGCGAAGTTGGCTACGCTCAAACAATCTGGGGCGAAGGGAATCGTCAAAATCCCCTCTATGGCATGATCCGCTCAAGTATCCGCCTACAAACAAGTGGTCTTATCAATAGCGCTGAAGCAAAGTTGGAGTTCTTTCCCATTTCCTTCTTAGGGCTCTATGTAGGCAAGAGCATTATGAACCGAGGGGCATCAGAACTTGATGGATTCAATTGTGACGTGATCATTTGTAAGAACTCTAAAATAGAACGCAACTTATGGGGCGCCCAAATGGCCTTAAAACTTGGCGCCTTCTTTTCAATCGTGCGCTATCAATTTCACAGCTCAAAACTTAAGAATGCTCATGGAGTTGGTTATGCCGAAGAACAAGGCACCCTCATCGGCTCAGGTACTCAAGACACCCTCCTTCAGGCCCTTCATGTTATTGGCATTCAATATAAGAAAGATCAGGCCATTGCCCTGCTCTTTAAAAGAAACTTTACTAAGATTTCACGCCTCGATTCTACCATGACCACTCTTCTTTGGCGTAAGCAGTTTGGCCTTACTAAGAAGAATGATGCCGTCTTTATGGTAGGGCCCGGGGCCTTTCATACTTATCAAGGAAGTACCCATCCAACATTCATGGCCGTTCTCACCTATAACCCCAGACCAGGACTAACCCTTTTTTAGACGGCAGAAAACCTTTCCTATAGGAAATTACACCTCTTCGCTATAAAATGCGTCATGAGCTCTTTTAATAAAATTTATAGAAAACGCTGGCTCCAAGCTCGCCTGGCCCATGAAGAAAATGGAACGAGAAGTTTCCCTTTCCACTCCGATAAGAAGATGGCCATAAGAGATCCTATTGGCTTTCTTTTAGTTTTCTTACGCTTCTTTCTTAAGATTACTGGCCTTCTTGCCATTGGACGACGACAGGCAAAGAAAATTGACCTCAACGTCAACAAGATAAACTCATCAAAGATCGGTATTAAACCTTTAAGGATTCTTCAATTGAGTGATCTTCATTTAGATGAAGGTAATATCGACCTAGAACTCCTTGTATGGAAAATAAAGGAAGCTGGTTCTTATCACTTTGCCGTTATTACCGGAGATATTCTTACAGGGTGGACGTCAGATCAGACCATTTTAAAAAGAGTATCATCAGTGATTAATATGCTCAAACCAGAGTATGAAACTCTCTTTGTTCTGGGTAATCATGACAGTTACCAGTGCGTTGAACCTTTAGAGAAGATGGGAGTTAAAGTTCTCACCAATCAAATTTATGAACTTGCTGCGCAAGATTTCTCGTGTGGGATTCAATTTATTGGAACGGATGATCCTCATTATTTCTTTACCGCAGATGCTGTCAAGATTATGCAAGAAGCTCAAGACCACTTTTACAAGGTGGCCCTAGTTCACACCCCCGAACTCTATGAAGTCGCTAGCTCTAATGGGATCGATCTCTACCTCTGTGGCCATACTCACGCCGGTCAATTTGCTCTGCCAGGAGGTTACGCTCCTTTAAAGAGAGTCTACAAGGGAAAGCGCTTCTACAAAGGAGCATGGAACTTTAAAAAGATGAATGGTCACACCAGCAGCGGCCTTGGCACTTCGGCCATAAACGCCCGCTTCTTTACTACTGCAGAGATTACCCTTCATGAAGTTACAAGTGGAAGCAAGAGCTCTTAATTATCTATAAAATGAAACTAGAAGCTTAAGCGGCAAATTCACTATTTCCTTGCTGTTGATTAGTAATTCTAAAGCGCTTGTAAGCAGTCCAAACGGCTTGGGCCAATCGTTTATTGAGTTCACTCTTTTCCAAGAAACAGCAATCCAGCACATCTAAATCGTGGTGATTTAGCATATCTCGATTTTGCGAAAGCACAACGAAAGGAATATGCGTACCTACTTTCTTTAAGAGCTTAAGTCCATCATCTTGTGGCATTGTTACATCAGTAACGACGACATCATATTGATCATTGGCTAAGCAACTGAGGGCCTCTGTGTAATTTCTGGCACAGGCCACCAGATAGCCTTGGGCCTCAAGTCGATTCCTCATACTAGATAAGAGCTTAGAATCCTCATTGAGAATGAGTATACTTAGCCTTAAAACATCCATTACGAACTCCTAGGAAGACACAAATCAATTAATTAATTTTAATGGACATAGGGATCAATCACCAAAGGAAATGATTGAATATAGTAATTCTAAGAAGATAGAAACCACCGAAACTTACCCCTCAAGTGGAAAATCAGCCTCAACTTTGTGGAGGTCCTATCATTTACGGCCTGTATTATTACTGGGGAGAGATTTAGAGTCTTCTAAATTCGGCTTCAACGACATCTTCATCGGGCCTCGACTTATTCCGCTGACCTTTAGGTCCTAGCGGTTCTTCATGGTGCCCTTTGAATGTGTTTTGAGCATTCTTGACCTGAGCAAAGCCTTTGAGAAGACCTCTAATGGCCCTGAAAATAAAGTAAAATAATAGTATTCTAAAAATTGTCTGAACTATCATGGCCAAACGATAGCAGGGATTACACCCTTTCGAAAAGTCCCCCCTCACAACTTACTGCCAGATGTCTTTACAAGCACTTAAAATCTAGTCGAAACAAACACACTTTGTTAGACTGTCCCTCAAAACTAAACCCTAAATTGCTGAATAATCTTAAGGAATAGATATGGACCAACAGAAGAAACCCCTTATCCACTGGGCAGACATGACTGCCGATAGAATCTGCCGCCAACTTGGAGATAAGCAGTCCTACACTGTTGCCAGCGGCATTACTCCTTCAGGCGTGGTTCACTTTGGTAACTTCAGAGAAGTGATTACTGTAGACTTTGTCGCCCGCGCTCTAAGAGCACGGGGAAAAGATGTGCGCTTTATTTTTAGCTGGGATGACTATGATACGTTTAGAAAAATTCCACCGAATATGCCCAACCAAGATGAGCTCACCATGTTCCTCTTCCAGCCTATAGTCGACACCCCAGATCCATTCGGTAAAGATGACTCCTACGCTGCTCACCATGAAAAGGCTTTTGAGTCCCAACTTCAAAAAGTAGGAATTAAAGTAGAGCCACTCTATCAATCTAAACACTATAGAAGTGGAGACTATAAAGTAGGAATTAAAACAGCTCTTGATAAAACTCAAGAGATTAAAGATATTCTTAATCAATATAGAAAAGAAGAATTGGCCAGTGACTGGTTGCCAGTGGCCGTCTACTGCGCCAACTGCAACACAGATAATAAAGTTGGAGAGAAGAAGTGGGATGGACAAAATCTTACTTATAAATGTGGAAATTGTGATCACGAAGGTTCAGAAAATATTGAAACGACTTCTAGATTAAAACTTCCCTGGAGAATGGATTGGCCCATGAGGTGGGCCCAGGAAAAAGTAGACTTTGAGCCAGGCGGAAAAGATCACTCTTCTCAAGGGGGCTCTTTCACTACGGCCAAAGATATAGTAAAGCTCTTTGACTGGCAGGCACCAATTTATCTGCAGTATGACTTTGTCGCTATTAAAGGCGGCGGTGGTAAGATGAGCTCTTCCAGCGGAGAGGTTGTAACGGTCAATGATGTTTTAAAAGTCTATGAACCTGAAATGGTGAGATGGATCTTTGCTAGTTATAAATCCAATGTTGATTTTTCCGTCAGTTTTGACCTTGATGTTATTAAAACTTATGAAGATTTCGATCGCCAAGAAAGACTGGCCTTTGGAGTAGAAACTGGAAATGAAAAGAAAGTGAATATGGCCAAGAGAGTTTATGAGCTAAGCCAGATAGATGAGCATCCCAAAGAGATGCCCTTTCAACCAAGCTTTCGCCACCTGACCAATGTTCTGCAAATCAATGATGGCAATCTCGACAGGGCCAAAGAGTATTACAAAGAGGATATTAAAAATAGCAGAGACGAGAGGCGTTTTAGTCAACGATCTCAGTGCGCCCTTCACTGGCTGGAAAACTATGCTCCTGAAGACTTTAAGTTTTCAATCAACAAGGAAGCTCCAAAAACTGAAATGAATGCTCCTCAGCGCGAGTTCATCTCTCAGGTTGCAACCCTACTGCAAAGTGGTGGTGAGGCAACTCTTAATGACAAGGCCTTGCATGAAGCGCTCTACGAAATCATGCACTCTCTTGAGCAAAAACCGATGGATGTCTTTCCCCTTTGCTACTCCATTTTAATTGGCAAAGAAAAAGGGCCAAAACTTGCGGGCTTCATTCGCACTATTGGCACTGATCAAGTTTCAAAATTATTTAAAGGAGTTCTTTAATGGAAGCGACTGCGTTTAAAGAGAGAATCAATTCTCTAGCGGCCCTGATGAAAGAGGGTGTCGCCATTATTCCTTCGGCGAGCTACGTTCAAAAATCAAATGATACGGATTTCCCTTTTAGACAGGATTCCAATTTTAAGTACCTTCTTGGTTTTAATGAGCCAGACTGCCAGCTTGTTATTGTCAACAAGTCCGACAGCGAAGAAGTTGAAACTCACCTCTTCCTAAGAGAGAGTGATCCTTTCATGGAGATGTGGGCCGGCAAGCGCATGGGAGTTTCTAAAGCTCTTGAAGTTCTCAGTGTGGATAAGACTTACTCAATTGATAGCTTTTCTGAAGAACTGCCTAAGCTTTTAAAAGGTGCTCCTAAGGCCTACTTTGATCTCTTTGACAGTAAAACTCACCAAAGTGTTCTTAAGGCCACGAAGACTCTCTATGGCCAAAGAAAAGTTAAGGCCCAGAAACCCACCCAGTGGCAGCACCTCACCCCACTGATCGGAAAACTTAGACTCATTAAAGATCACAATGAAGTTCTTGCTCTTAATGCCGCTTGTGAGCTGACCAATATCGGTCACCGCGGGGCCATGGCCTTGGCCAAACCAGGACTTAATGAAAAGGCCATTGCCAACTTTCTCACTACGGCCTTTACAATGGCCCAAGGAGAAGGCGGGGCCTATGATCATATTGTGGCCGGGGGGCAAAATGCTCTAATCCTCCACTACATAGAAAATAATCAATCCCTCAATGATGGCGAACTTCTTCTGATCGATGCAGGCGCGCAGCTTAATACCTACGCTAGTGACGTCACAAGAACCTTTCCGATCAACGGAAAGTTCACGAGTGCTCAAGCAGATCTTTACTCCCTTGTTCTTGAAGCGCAAAAGAGTGCTCTAGCTCTGGCCACCATTGGCAGAACCTTAGGCGATATTCACAAAGAGGC
>CALHBL010000271.1 GCA_937930825.1 uncultured Bacteriovoracaceae bacterium | reverse complement strand
AGTGTGGTCATGAAGCATGCCTTCATGGTTATGATGTCTATTTATGGCACTTAAAATTCTTGAAGTACTGTCAGTAGCAGGTTCTTCATCTGCTGGAGGTGTATCAGCGACTGGAGTTTCTTCATCACTAGCAGGAGCAGGTTCTGCTGGAGCAGGTTCTGCTGGAGCAGGTGGGTTGAGAAGTTCTGGAATATAGAGCTTAGCTAGTGGAGCAGGAATATTTGATAGCGCTGATGGAGCAATCTTTATATCACTTGTGAGTTCAGTTACTGGATTAGCGGCACCAAACTCCTCTTCAGTTAAGTCAGCTGCACTATCATATACTCTTCTTGTCATACTTTTAAGAACGCCAAGGTACATATTAGTGTGGGCCTGGACAATTTCACCAGTGTAAGGATTTGCAACAGAAGGTCCGTATCCAAGAAGTCCATTGGCAAGAGGGTCTTCAATAAGAACAAGTGAGTTATAACGAAGATCCCCACTATTAATAGCAGTTTTAGGATCAGGTTGCTCTACAAGTTTAATATTTAAATTAACATTGGATGCTTTCATCTCGTTATTCATAACTCTTACAGCATCGCGGGTAGCCTTAAGAATAGAACGATTTGAATCTTTAGAGTACTCAGGAGAGAGGTGATAAACGATCTCTCCATTGGGACGTTTCGGATTCCAGCGATTCATTAAGATACGACGTGTTTTTCTTTGACTGTCAAATTGGTCATTTAAGAGAAGCTCTTCTTTTTCAAAGAAGCCAAAGTTATTATGGTCTGTAACTGGATACGAAACGGCCTTGTAGTTGGGAGAAGCTACTTGATCAAGCTTTATCAGAGAGTAGAAGAACTTAACTTTAAAGCTGTTAAGAGAAAAGTTTCCTTGAATAAAACTATTCCATAGGCAATTGAAGTTACTATCAGTAACTCTATAAGATTTTTCAAGCTCAATATTAAGTACGCCTTGGCTTACTTCATAGTTAAGAACTTTTGTGCTAGATCTGGAAAGACAGCTCTTATCATCAATAGCAAAAATGTCGAGGCTATTAACTTCCTTAACTTCTAACTTTTCAAAATCTGGTAGAAATGAAGTCTTCTGGTGCCATTCAAGCTCAGTATTTTCTTCTTCTCTATTAGTACACTGGAGATAGGCATCTTCAGCACAACGGTATGACTTATATGAGCCTGGAATAGTAAGTACAGGAGATTCGTTGAGATCATTTTCTTCAAAACGCTCCTCTCTTTCTATTTCAAGAACCTCTAAACCTTCTTCGGCCCACTGAAGACGAACCACCTTCTCATCACCTTGAACAAAGGGGCTGGTGTTAGCAACATCCATTGGTGTTCCAAGTGTAGAGGGAACGTATAAGTACTTAACGGGCTGGCCATTTTCTTCGATAAGAAACTGGCTCCTCGTCATTTGCTCGACTTGTCTATACTG
Source organism: uncultured Bacteriovoracaceae bacterium (assembly GCA_937930825.1). Lineage (GTDB taxonomy): Bacteria > Bdellovibrionota > Bacteriovoracia > Bacteriovoracales > Bacteriovoracaceae. The sequence continues at coordinate 11,263 of CALHBL010000271.1, read as the reverse complement.
AGTGTCAAAAGGCTTTTCTTTAGCACAGCCAGTAATCAGACTTGAAGTCATTGCAACAAGAGTAAGTAGTATTAAATTTAAATTTCTTCTTTCCAAGATCATAAAATCTCTCTTAGTAATTAAAGGTTAAAGATGCGTAATAAGATGAATTATCACCATTAAAAACGCCAACATCTAAAGAACTTCCATTCACTCCATAGGTTTCACCACCGAGTTCATGACCTAAGGTCACTCCGAAATGGCCGTCTATATTGTAGGTCGCACTTTGTCCGAAGACATATTGATTTGCTCTTCTTTCGTTTCTATAATTCCATGACCAAACTAGGCTTAAGTAGCCTGATAGTTCTAGCTTAGGCATGACTGAATAAGCAGCTATAAAAGTGTTTACGAAGTTAAAACTTGTATTCTGATTACCCTGTCTATTAATTTGAAATTCATGATAGTTCTTAGTGAAGCTAGCAATATTAATGAATTGAAACTTTGGAATCGGGGGAATGATGATATTAAGAAGACGGGCCGAAGCTCCTCCTTTATAAGTTTCGTTGTAGCGGCGATCGTCATTAACAGGAAGAATTATTCTGCCTTGGAAGATCGAGATAAGATTCTTATTTGACATGAATTTGAGGTTCTTTGAAGCTTCAATAATTCCAGTTGTAAACCGGTCTTGTCTGGCAAGTGTAAGTTCTTTGCTTCCACCAAAAATAAAGCGAGTATTGAAATAAGGAAGCTTATAGCGAAAAATGGCCGAAAAGCTTTGGTTAAGTTGAGAGTTATAAGCACCTAACTCCTTAGCACTAGCTGAAGTGGTCGTAGTAAGAGTCGCGCCCCACTTCTTTGGTTTAGCTGCTCCACCTTCTTGTCCAAGTTGAGCTTGGAGCTGTGCAGCAGATTGTGACCAGGCCAGTGGGGTAGAGAGAATGAATAGAGATAAGATAATTTTGTACATACTTCTCCAAGTTGCTAACCTTTTACATAGAACAGAAGAATGTAAGAGTCTCGCCCTTTTTAAAACTTTTTGCTTAAATTTACCGTATTGTCAGAAAATGTGAGAAAGTTGACTTGTTTGGTCGTGTATTTGGTGTCGTTATGCATCAGGGTGACTGTGTGCGTCTTCGAGTGCCCTTTATTCCACTGAGTGTTGGGGTGTTTGATCCATCAAGCCTAATAGTTGCTGATCTAGCTGCGCACTCTAAAGAAGAATTTAGAAAGTAAACTAAGGAAATTAAATTCATCTTCTTAATTTTTGTTTTAGTATGTATACTTTTGTTTGTGTATTCAAACAAGGAGTTGGTAGAATGACTAAGCAAGGACCAAAAGAGCTTTTAATAGAATTGATGGTTATTAATAGGAAAATTGAGATGATCAAGAAAGACTGTAACGACACTGATTTACTTGACCCTCTTGAAGAGAGTATTCTTAAGAAGATTATTAGGGGAGAGTTGCTCTTACTGAAAGATGAATCGGATGTGCAGAAATGAAAATAGAAATTAGGCCGGCAAGAAAGAATGAAGCTTCCACTATATTGGGCTTTATCAATGAACTGGCCGCCTACGAAAAGCTCTCCCATGAAGTAGAGGCCACAAAAGAGAAGCTTGAAGAAACTCTCTTTGGCACAGAGAAAAGTGCTGAAGTAGTGTTTATTTTAAAGAATGATGAAAAAGTAGGTTTCGCTCTTTTCTTTAAGAGTTATTCAACTTTTCTTAGTAAGCCAGGAATTTATCTCGAAGACCTCTTTGTTCTCAAAGAATACCGGGGACAAGGTTTTGGCAAGGCCCTTCTTGCCTTCTTGGCCAAAGAAGTTATAAATCGAGGTTACGGAAGACTTGAATGGTCTGTTTTGAATTGGAATAGGCCATCCATAGAATTCTATGAACTTTTGGGGGCCGAGAGAATGACTGAGTGGAGTACCTACCGCCTAACAGGTGATAAGCTATCAAGCTTGGCCCGCTACTCGTAAGTCTAGTAGCGGACCATCTTTATTAGGTTATTAAGAAATCGTAATATTTTTTGTTGCTACGTAGGGAAGGTGAGTTGTTCCATTTTGATAAACGTCAGAGCTGACCTCTTGAATTTCTTTAAGAAGGTCAAAGAGATTGCCCGAAATCATCGTTTCACTTAGGGGCTGCTTTATTTCTCCCTTTTCAATATAGAAACTATTCTTAGCAATCCCAGAGAAGTCTCCGTTAGCATTTGGATAGCCTCCTGAAAATCGGCCAATTAAAATACCACAGTCAATTTCTTTAACCATTTCATCTAAAGACTTCTCTCCAGCAGGCATATATAACCTCGAAGCGAAGTTGCTAGCACTTTCAAGATTAAGCTTATTCTTACCATAGAGGTCAACGAGGTAGGTCTTTAAGCGGCCCTTTTCAAAAATAGAGATATTTTCAGTTTCAAGGCCATCACTCGTTAAGAAATTTGGATTGGCAAAGAGAGTGTCCTGAGGTCTAGATTCTAAGTTCAGTAGTTCTGAGCCTACTTTTTCTCCGATCTTATCTTTGAGCCTACTTGTTCCTGCTACGAGAGAACTCGTCCCTAGGTGAGACAGAACAAAACCTAAGAAAGTTTGAAGACACTGGGGGCTGAGGATAGCATCGCCGGTTACTGTTTTTCCTAGTTTTTCGGCCTTAAGGTGCAGGCTTGTGTCCTTGAATACTTTTCCGAATTTTTCGTTACTAAGAAAATCAATATTGAAGTCTGTAAAGGCAAAGAAGTCATAATTCATTGAGCTAGAGATCTTTCCTTCTCGAGCATTGAAAAGGGCGCTCATCATATAGAAGGACTTCTTTGCTTCTGAGGTTGCTCCTTCACTATTGCCAAAATGCACTTGCGTTGAATTAAATTTAATCGTCACACTTCTAAGGCCAATGAGAGGGTATTCTTCCTTGGTTCGAGAGACAAAGTCTCTGATGCAATTTTTCATTGCATCCAGATCAGCAGAGTTTGGTCCATGACTAAAGGTTTTATGTTCTCTATTAGGAGCAAAGGCGTAGGCTTCGTCTTCCTTGCCTGAGGAGGCAATTTCCAAAACTTTAAGGCCTGCGCTTTCGAGCTGAGCCTCATCTAATTGATTAAGGGCATATGAGCCTAGCTTCCGATCTTTGATAACAGAGAAGTCTGCTGAATACTCATCCACTGAGCGCAGAAGTGTAAAACTATCATTTTCAAAGACAAGCTCATCAAAGGCTTGATGAGAGCAGAAAATAGAGGAGTGGTCAGCTCCTTTAGACTTTAATAAATTAAGTGACGATTTTAGAGTTGTTTCAAGATTCATTACCGACCTCCTACGTGTAAACGACATTTAATAGATGGACCACCATGAGAGACAATCATCCTTTGCTTTTTTCCACAAAAACCAGTGCAGTGAATCTCTAGCTCATCACTAACCATATCTACGGTGGAGAGCATGTCAAAGGCAACTCCTGAAATCGTAGTATCTTTAATAGCTCTTCCTAGTTTTCCATTTTTGATTTCATAGCCCATGGTTACTCCAAACATGAACTCACTTGTTAAGTCTGCTTGACCGTTGGAGCTTTGAGTAAAGTAGTAACCATCATCTATGGAAGCAATCATTTCTTCTAGCTTAGATTTTCCTGGATTGATGATAGTATTTCTCATTCTAATAAGAGGCTCATCTGAGTAATCATAGGCCCTTGCATTTCCCGTTGGCGCTTGGTTATAGAACTGCGAGAGCTCTCTATTATTCATGTAGCCCTTAAACACTCCCTTATCAATTAAGACAGCATCTTTAGCTTCAACCCCTTCATCGTCAATATAGACGGGAACGGGAAGTTCCTCTCCTTCAAAGGAGTGTGCATAGTCAACCATGGTCACTAGATCTGTTCCAACCTTTTGACCAAGATAGTTAGCGGCCACACTTCCTGACCTTACTAAGTCTGCTTCTGTTGGGTGGCCGATTGCTTCATGGGCAAGGATACCAGCAACAGCAGGAGCTAAGATAACTTCTTTAGTTCCAGCAGTGGCATGAACACCGACTGACTTTTGTTTTACTTGTTCATAGAGCCCTTCCATATCTTTGTGTAAGGCCTCTTTCTTAGGGAGCGCATCCCCCGGTCTTCCATTGTGGCCATGGTAGCGAGATAAGCTGGTAACTTCACCTTCTACTTCAATTGAGAAAGTCATATAAAGAGATGTTCTGGGAAGCACGTGAGAAGCGTGAGAGCCAAACGAGTTAGCTAGTGATTTTTCTAATTGGTGAAAAACAATCATAAACTTAATTGACTTGAGGTCACTATACTTTTGCGAAGCATGAGTATGTAAGTCTTTAAGGAATTCAACTTGCTCCTTAGTAGACATTTTATTCTTTTCAACATTCTCTCTTTCAAAAGAGAAAGTATCCTTAGGAAGAACAAATTCAGTTGGCCCATTTGCTGTGCTCATAAATTCTGCATTCTTTGTAGCTTTGGCAATAAGCGCTTTTGCTGATGCCTCATTTTGAAGCCCTGAGCTGGCAAAGCCCCAACCACCACTTACAAATGTTCGGCAGGATAGACCTGAGTTCATGGACTCTTGGTTTTCGGCCAAGTCACCATCTGATAAAGACAAGAAATGCTGGCCATTGGTTTGCGCTCTTAACTCAACGTAGTGAGGAGTATCGGCCAGAAGCTTTTTTAATAATGAATAGTGCACTTATAAACCTCCGAGGAATATTGTAGAAGAATCGCCATTGTAGAGAGGGAATGATTTTTAGTCACTTCAGGATTGGTCATTGTGGGGCAATTTTTTTAGCCGCATTGCATTTCCTCTTAGAGCGTGAATTTGAGTACTAAAGGCCCTGATGCCCCATTTCATCGCTAGTTGAGCAGGTTAAATATTTAAAAAGTAATCTGAAAAGTTAAAGATTTGAAATTAATTCCCGAAAAGCTTGTATGAAAAAATTAAATAAATACAAGACACTCCCGGCAGTACTACTCCTTCTTCTATTGACTTCATGTGTACCAACTGAAGAAGATTGTAAGAATAATCCTGAAATCCAAGGCTCTAAAGCATGCCAGGAAGTAGAGGATGATCCTATTGAAGAGACTCCGGATATTCCAACCCCTAGTCCTGTCACTCCGACTCCTCCTACTTCAGCTGACCCTATTGGGGATGGAAGTTGGCAAGAGAATGCAGATTATATAGCTGATCTGGTTGATGGGCGTTTCTACAATGATGAGCTCTCTAAGTATAGAAAAGCTGAGAGCTACTCTAGGGGAGATTCTTGCCATACAGAGCTTCAAAATGCGAACCGCTTTGCAGATACAATTTCTTTCTTTGTTAATAAGCTGAGTACAGCGCAAAAGGTTCAGATCCAGGGAATAGCTTCTTATTATGGAATGAGTTCAAGTGATGCTAATTACTTTCCAGTAAGCTTAACTTCACATCCTCTTTGCAGGGTTTCAACGGGTACACTTAGCAATACTATTCGCAATGTCCCTGGCAGTATTACGGCCGGGCTCGCTAATCGATTTGCAGCAGATCATAACAGGTACCGAGCTCAAGCTCTTGCCGGTGATGTAGCCGGAAAGACAGGCTTAGGCAAGTTGTGGGGTACTTTCTTTGGTTGCCTTTCTTATTCCGAAAGTCTATCGACAGCTGATACAAGCTCTTCAGCTAATGTCGCAAGTAGATACGCTCCAGCAGGTTATAGAAAGCCAGCAGGAGTTAAGTTCTATGAAGATCCTGCTCAGAATGAGGCCAGTCGTTTAAATATTGGTATGTTTCAATTCACTCCAACTTATACGGGTAATATCAACCCTTGTTTTCGTCAGTGGAATAGAGACTATCCAAGTTGTCCAATCGCTAGAGGTGATCAAGGGCAAATGATTCCGGTTGTTGGCTCTTCTCTTCAGCACTTCAATGCTTACTGTGGAGTTCATAAACTTCTGCAAACATTTGCTGTGCAAGTGAACTCCTCCAAAACAAGGAATACCCATCCTGACAATATTTCGGGATCAAGCTTAAAGTCAGCTGGGCAAAGGTGCGTGACTCCGCACTTCTACGCGGGTTGGGCCTATAATCACTTTGGCCCCCTTCAAAACTCAACAGGGTCAAATCTTAATAAGCTGCTCCGTTGTATTTATCCTAATTAGTATTGTCGTTCGCTTGTTCATCCTGCCTGAGCTCTTCATGGCAGGTTTCACATCTAAAATGTTCAGTTATTACAGGTGTTTAGAGACCTTCCCTTAGTGTCTAAAGTATTCTTAGAAGAGAATTTTTTACAAAGTTAGCTCCAGAATTTGATTAACTAAGTAACGTTAAGACTAATAAATAACTTACTTTTGGAGCAAAGAAATGAAGAACTTCGTTATTCTCCTCTACCTTGCATTTGGTCTTACAACTATGGTTGAGGGAGTTGAGAAAAAAAATACGCGAAAGAATAGAAGTGCTAAACCCAAGTTACAGCATAGCAGCTTAATTAAGTAATAGAGTCTCTCAGGCTTATAACCAAATACTTCAGCTTACCCTAGAAAATTTCCTCCCAAGAAAGATTCATATTGCAAAAAGTCATGATAAAGAGCAAATACTTCTCTATCTTAGGGGTACAACTTACTCACATTTAGGAGGCATTAATGTTCTTTGAGGGAGCGGAGAAAAAGTGTGAAATCATCACTTCTAACGCAGTTCAATCTTTGATAGAGAAACCTCTTTCTTTTTGGGAGGACTTAGTGAGCGCAAGCGGGGCCACGATACTCTCATCAATTGAAAATGAGCAAAGCACGGCCTTCCTCCTTAGCGAGTCGAGTCTCTTTGTTTGGAGTAATCGAATTCTCATGCTTACTTGCGGGGAAACAAAGCTCGTAGAATCTGCAGAGTTATTCATAGATAGCATAGGGGTCAAAAATATCGATGGTCTCTTCTTTCAAAGAAAGAATGAATACCGTTCTGCGCTTCAATCTACGGACTTTATGGATGATGCCAAAAGACTTTCTAAGAAGATAGAGGGGCAAGTTGTTTGCTTTGGTAAGCTTCACTCTCATCACACCCTGCTCTTTCATACTTCCAAAAAACTTGAGCTCGCTGAGCAGGATAAAACATGTGAATTACTAATGTATGATATGGAGCCTGAAGTTCTAAGCTTTCTAACAAGGGAAAATCTAAGAACTAAAGAGTTAAGAGATTTTTTTAAGCTTGATTCTCTTTTTTCAGGTTTTAGTTTTGACGACTTTATTTTTCGTCCCTACGGCTATTCTTTAAATGGGATTAAGGAAGATCAGTACTTCACTGTTCATGTGACTCCTCAAGAAGTCTGCCCCTATGTTAGCTTTGAAACGAATCTTCAAATAGGTGAGGAGTCGCTGTCCATTTTACAATATTTCATCGACAGACTACGACCTGGCTCCTTTGATGTTCTTCGCTTTAATGGTCATAAGGATTTATTCTTTGGAGATGATTACATTAGGGCCATTCATGTAAAGGATGAGCTCTCAATTGCTTATAGTGTAGACTTTAGTTACTTTAACAAGCGTCAAAAAGAGCCAGAGCTGATGTATAGTTATAAGAATATAGAAGAAATTTAGGGGTAGAGATGAATTCTGATTTATGGATAGAAGAGAAATTTGAAGATTTTATGGGCCTCAGGCTCAAGGTAGAAAAGACTCTCTTTAGTGGAAAGAGCGAATTTCAAAGCGTCGATGTTGTTGAAACTAAGGGGCATGGGAAAATGCTCTTAAATGACGGTCTCATTATGGTGACAGAAAAAGATGAGTTTATTTACCACGATATGATCACCCATGTTCCTCTCTTCGTTCACCCTAATCCCAAGCGAGTTCTTATCATCGGTGGTGGCGATGGGGGAACAGCAAGAGAGGTTATTCGGCACAAAGGTGTCGAAGAATGTGTCATGGTGGAAATTGACGAAATGGTTGTCAATGCCTGTATCGAATATATTCCTCAAACTTCGCACAAACTAAATGATTCTAAGGTGAAACTTATTATAGGAGATGGGGTTAAATATGTTGAAGAAGTTGTAGCATCAGAAGAGAAGTTTGATGTCATTCTGGTGGACTCAACAGATCCTATTGGCCCGGCTCAACCCCTCTTTGGGCAGGAGTTCTATGACAATATTTTTAAGGCCTTAAATGATGATGGCTTAGTTGTGAGCCAAGGAGAGAGTCCTTTCTATCAATCTCAGATGCAGACAAAGTTAGTCGGAATTCTCAATAAGGCCTTTCCTATTGTGAGCCTTTATAACTTCAATAATATGACTTACCCCGGTGGTCTATGGTCGTTTACTTTTGGTTCTAAAAAGTTCCACCCCATTCGCGACTTCGATGAGACTAGGGTAGAGGCGTCTGGTTTAGAGTTTAATTACTATAATAAAGAAATTCATCGCGGATCATTTGCTCTGCCTAACTTTCAACTTAAGAAAGTCTCTGACTTTTTAAAAGGCTAATCTCTTGCTCTATAGACTTGTACTCCTCTCCTTTGTTGTATTCGTTGCCTCAAGTACTTCTGCAAAACAATACGAAGTGAGTATGCAGCATAGCTTTGTGAACTTCGAAGTCGACTATATGAAAGTCTCACTTGTAAAGGGAGGCTTTGATGACTTTGAAGGTAGTTTTGAATTAGATGAAGAAACTAATAAAGTAACATCACTTAGTTTCTCTATCGTAACTAAGTCTATTAATACTGGAAATAAGAAGAGAGATAAGCATCTTAGAGAGAGTGATTTCTTCTCTTCTAAGAAGCATCCTTTAATAAAGTTTGTGGCAACTAAAATGAAGTATACAGCAGGAGAATTATCTGAAGTCTCAGGTAACCTCGAGATTTTAGCGGTTATAAAGCCCATCTCCTTTCAAATAAATTGGAAGGGTTTTATGAACGATGCTATTGATAAGGCAAAGAAGAGCCTCTACCTTAGGGCCAAGACAGTGTTGAATAGAAAAGACTTTGGGCTCAACTGGAATAAATCTCTCGATAGTGGCGGCTGGATTGTGAGCGATGATGTTAGAGTGGATGTTATTATTGAGGCCACTCCCAGTGATTCTAGATTAGCTTACTCTCGCTTTCTTAAGAAGAATAAAGGAATTAAGAAAGATGTGTTTAAGGAGATAGGAAAGACTCCAGTTCTTAGTAATGTTGTTACTAATCATAAAAGAAAAATTGCTCCGAAGAGTAAAGAAAATCTGAGTGATTACTCTGCAAATGACTCGAGAGGATTGAAGTCCTACCTTCTTCTCTTTGTTGGTTTTGTCATTTTTATTGTGCTGCTCATCGGTGGAGGCTTCTTTAAAAAATGGGCCTCTTCCTTCTTAGAGAAGTTCTTCAGTGAAAGGATTGCCGATTTGATAAGTGATGGCATCCTCTACACTGTCTTATTGGCGGCGGCGATTCTATCAGCACCCTATATGGGCTACGGAGATTACTTTGCTAAATAGGGCGCAAGAATCTTACGTTTTCCATCAATCGCTCTTTTAACTTCAAGGCCTAATAAATTCATGATAAAGGGGTAGACGTGAATATTTTCAAAGGCGGGAACTTCCCCGGACGCCTTAATATTGGGACCGAAGGCGAGAAATAGACCGCCCATTTCATCAGTTTTAATCGGGTCATAGCCGTGAGTTCCTCCCGTTGCTTTGTCCCCTTCACTTTTATTAGGATAAATATAAAAACCGGAGTCCGCTAATAAGATGAGGTCTCCCGTACGTGGACTATTATAGTGAAATCTCTTTGGCAGAGTTTCTTGGGTGAATACAGTCATCCCGCTTATTTTTTCTAACTTGGTCCTGATTTTCTCTATATTCTTCTTATCTTTAACATAACCAATTGAGATTGTACCTCTGCCTTCAAACTTTACTTCGCTTCTGTTATGGTACTTACCAAGAAAGAGTGAACCTTCTGGTTTTATATTAATCATACCGTGATCACTTACGATGACAAAGTTAATAGGAATATTTAATTTACTCACCTTCTTATGAAGAGTGCTTATGAGTTTATCGACTTTCATGATAGCTCTCTTAACTTCGCTAGAGTCTGTTCCAAAGTGGTGACCAGCACTATCTACATAGTGAAAGTAGAGCTGAAGAAGGTGAGGGCGCTTTGTCTTAGGCATCTTCAACCATTTAACAATTTGTTTTACACGCTCTTCTCCTGGTTTGCTTTGTTCATAGGGTAGGTAGTAATTTGGGTGTTGCCCTCTTATATTGGCATCACTTCCAACCCAGAAGTAACTTGCAGATAAGAGGCCTTGATCACGGACACTAAGCCAAAGCGGGCTTCCCTTATACCAAGTTCCATCGCGAGTCGTTTTTGAATCACCAAGGCGATAGGTTTCTCTTCGTTTAGGATCGTAGAACTTATTTGCTACGATTCCATGCTTGTCTGCATAGAGGCCTGTTGCGAGACTATAGTGATTTGGAAAAGTCTTACTTGGAAATATACTATAAAGCTTACTTGCTCTAATTCCTCTCTCCTCTAGTGAAGAGAGAAAAGGAGGAGAGTATTTTTTGATATAATCGTGACGAAAGCCATCTAAAGAAATCATAATGACATAGGGGTTATCTTCTAGAGCTTGTTTATTATTTTGTATACCACGTCTCTCTATTTTGTAGTCTGGCGTAAAAAATGAGCAAGAGGTGAGTAAAGTAATTAAGAAAGATGTAATAAGAATATTCAAAATAAAACTCCTAATCCCTAGTTCCACAGTCAAGTTAAGTTGATGATAAGGCCACCTCTATGAGTATGCTGTAAGCGGCTGCTTTAAGCTAAGTGGAAGTATTTACTCATCTAGTTGCGGGGCGTCTAATACATTAGAATTAAGCTATGCCTTTAGACAGTCAAAACTCAGGCCCTTTTGTGAAGAGCGCCAATCATAAAGAAGACAACTCAGTGAATTACTCTGGTGCCCAATCCCTTAAGTCAACTTTGAGTAGTGCGTATCGTTTTTTTTGGAAGAGTGGTCGAAGTCATTTCTTCTTCGTAGAGGGTGGGAGTACTCAGCATGTAAGAAGCTTTTTAAATAAGAAGAATAAGAAACTTCTTATTATCTCTACTGGGAGAGGGGAGTCTTCATTAAAGTATGCGGAGGTTTGCCATGAGCTCAAGTCTACGGGGTTTGATATCATCGTTGTTGATCATCGTGGACAGGGCTTTTCAGAGAGATTCATTGAAACTGGTAACCTGGGCCATATTGAAAACTTTGGTGACTATGCTGCGGATTTAGAGGCCTGTATCGTTAACTTTAAAGACCTTAAGAAAAATTCAGGAGGAGGGTATCAGAAAACCCTAATCCTAGGACACTCGATGGGAAGTTGTGTGGCGC
>CALHBL010000270.1 GCA_937930825.1 uncultured Bacteriovoracaceae bacterium | reverse complement strand
TAATACACTTTATGACACACCTTCTTAAAAACTAAAAACACCTAAATTAAACAAAAAAAGCCTCGAACAACTCAAATGTTCGGGGTTTTTTTGTTTAGTTTTTAACAAGAGAAATGGGTTCGTTTTTACCATCTTTTGAATTACTCATTAATTTATCCATCAATTAAGGAGAAGTTCTAATTCAGGAACAGCATCCGGAAGGCGGTCAAAAACTTCTTTTAGACCCTCCGCTTCGGGGCCAAAGGCCTTGATGATTTGCTCAAAGTTGTAAATATTTAAGCGTAGCTGAGGGTTAATATAGCTTGTCAGGCATGTCCACAGGTCATCAAGATTGGCGTTATAGTAGCTTGGAAATCCCAGTAATTCAGCAAATTGAAGATGAAAATCACTGGGGCTAAAAATATTAGACCCGTTAAAGTAGAGCTCTCTTTTCATGGCCCCCACTGTGGCACCAATGTTCTTTATGGTCTATGCTTATAGCGCCAAAGAGGGCGAAATAGAAGATAGAGGTACCGCAATGCAAGAAATAAGAGATTTACTAAAGAAAGTCGAAACAGTTGGAGACTGGTGGGGAGTGCGTGAATACTCCGAAAAAGGCCAGTTTCGTATGGCCCGGAATGGACAAAACTCGGCCAACTCAACCAGTGTCACTCGTGGAGTCATGGTTGAAGTTATGAATGATGGGGTTCTTGGGTATGCAGCTACCAGTAACTTAACTAAGGCCGGCATAGAAATGGCCTTTAAAAGAGCAAGCGCGCAAGCTAGATCAATTGCTAAATTCTCACTGACTCAATTTGATGAAAGTATTAGACCGGCCAATAAGGGTACTTATTCTTCTCCGGTAGAAAGAACATTGAGTGATCTTTCTCCTGCTGAAATACAAGACTTCCTTATTAAGACCAGTTCTGTTCTTAAAAAGGGAAGCTCAGTGATCGAAGCAAGTGCTTGGGCCATGCTGTCTGAAACTGAGATAAATTATATAAGTAGCAATGGATCTGACTGGAAACAGAATTTTTCTATCTTAACCAAAGATAGTTCAGTTACTGGTAAGAAAGACGATCTTATCCAAAGCAGAAGCTCTGGCATGCAAGGGCTGCAATGGGGCGCGGAAGCTTTAAGCTCTGAAACTCAAGCAAGTACGAATGAAAAGCTACTCACTCAGCTCGATGAACTCCTCTGCGCGCCCGAGTGTCCAAGTGAAACAATGGATTTACTTCTAACGCCGGATCAGCTCTACCTTCAGGTGCATGAGTCAATCGGCCATCCTCTGGAGCTCGATCGCATTCTAGGGGATGAGAGGAATTACGCTGGTTGGAGTTTTGTGTCTCCAGAAGATTTTGGATCTCTGAAGTATGGCCCTTCAATTTTAAATGTAACTTATGATCCAACTCTTGCTAGTGAGATGGCCAGTTTTGCTTTTGATGATAATGGGGTTAAGGCCACAAAGGAGCACTTGATTAAAGACGGCGTTCTGGTTCGTGGAATTGGTGGGATTGAATCTCAAAAGAGAAGTGGCATTGCGGGCGTAAGTTGTGCCCGCGCAACGAGCTGGAATCGTCCGGCCATTGATCGCATGGGCAACATCAATATTGAGCCTGGAGAGTCAAGTGTCACTGAGATGATTTCAAGCACTGAGCGCGGTGTTCTCATGGAGACCAATCGTTCTTGGTCCATTGATGACTATAGAAATAAATTTCAATTTGGATGTGAATACGGACGCCTCATTGAAAATGGGGAACTCAAAGGTGTCGTGCGCAATCCTAATTATAGAGGCGCAACAGTAAATTTTTGGAATAACCTCAGCCATGTTGGCAATAAAGATAGCTTTGAAGTGTGGGGATCTCCCTATTGCGGAAAAGGAGAGCCTAATCAGATTATTCGCGTTGGCCATGCCATCCCGACATGTAAGTTTAAAAATATTGAAGTTTTCGGAGGAGCATAGTCATGACTACAACTAATAATTGGGAAGAGATTTTTAATAGAGCATGTGAGCACAGCTTTTCATTACTACGATCCGATGATGTTCTCAATATTAATTTTAGCGCTGAAGAAACAAACTTTATTCGCTTAAATAAATCTAAGGTCCGTCAAATTTCAAGTGTTGAACAAGCTAGCTTTGAGATGGATCTTCTGTGTGGACAGAAAAAGGCCAGTTTAAGTCTTGATCTCTGTGCGGATGAAGGAAGTAATACTGAATTAATAACAAAGCATTTAGAAGAACTCAAAAGAGAAGTAGATTCTCTGCCAGATGACCCCTTTATAACTCCTTTGACAAATGAAGGCAGCAGTAGAGTTGTTAATGATGGCCTGCTACCCAGTGTTGATGAATTCATTGACCTCTTGGGTGGATTAATGGCCCAAGTAGACTTGGCGGGATACTTAACCTCAGGTCCTAGCTATAGAGGAAGTGCTAACTCATTAGGGCAGAAGCATTGGTTCTCTTCAACATCATTCTTCTTTGACTATAGCCTCTACACAGCAAAGGAAAAGGCCATCAAAGGAAGTTATGCTGGATCTACTTTTAATCGACAAGATTTTGATACCAAAATGAATGAGTCTATTGCAGCTCTATCAAAAATGGATAGTGAGCAGAAAGTTATTGCTCCAGGAAAGTATCGAGTTTACTTGGCCCCAAGTGCTGTCAATGAAGTTTCTGGTATGCTCGGCTGGAATGCTCTTTCAGGAGGAGCATATAAGAGAGGAGAGTGTCCTCTTGCGGAGCTTTTTGAGGGTAAGAAGAAACTAAGTGAGAAGTGTAATATTCAAGAGGATTTTAGCTTAGGTTTAAGCCCGCGCTTTAATGATCTCGGAGAAGTCTCTAGTGAGAAAATTTCTCTTGTGAGTAAAGGTAAGATGAATGAGCTTCTTGTTAGTCGTGCCACAGAAAAGGAATATGGATTAAAGAGTAATCAGGCAACAGAAAGAGAAGGGCCTCGCTCTTTAAGTATTGGTGAGGGCGAACTGACCCGAGAAAATATTTTAAAAGAGCTGGGTACGGGTCTTTATATAAGTGATCTTCATTATTTAAACTGGAGTGATAAGCAAAAAGCAAGACTAACAGGAATGACTCGCTTTGGTTGCTTGTGGGTTGAAAACGGTGAAGTCGTGGGGCCTATTAAGGACCTTCGCTTTGATGAGACACTCTACCAAATTTTTGGTGAAGGCCTGGAGCAGGTGACTAACTTTAGTGACGTGCATATGACGACAGGAACTTATGGCAATAGAAGTATTGGTGGCTCTCGTAATCCTGGAATGATTATTGAGAACTTTTCTTTTACTTTATAGGCTGACTCCATAGCTCAAGTATATTAATTCAAAGAAGGGTCAAGGCCCTTCTTTGTCTCTTCAGTAGTTGGTCCATAGAGAGATGCGTCTTGTTTACCACTGTCTATGCCCTTAAAGTTTAACTATGAAATTTATTACCATAATCCTCTATGTTCTCCTTACTTATAAGGCAATGGCCAACTTCCTTCCTCCCAATGATTTTCTGATTAAAAGAGGTCACAAAGCGGCAGACTCTCTCATCTTTCAAACTTATTCTCAGATGGCCCAAGAGATTAACAGTCTCTACGCTGCTCGAATGGCAGAGGAAGGGGCAGAGCTTAATTTTGAAATAGAAGTGAGCAACTCTAAAGTGAATGCTTTCGCCAGAAGAGAAGAGGGTGCAATGAAGCAGTGGAAAATCATTTTTACTGCCGGCATGCTTAGGCACAATTCAATGACCCCCACTGTTTTTAGCGGTATCTATTGTCACGAGCTAGGTCACCATTTAGGAGGAAGTCCCTTTAGAAGTAATGGGCATTGGGCCAGCGCTGAGGGACAAGCTGATTACTTCGCCAGTAATGACTGTCTAAAAAATATCCTCTTAAATTCAAAGCTGCTTAAGCTGAGCAAGGCTCCGGTCACAGACTTTATTAAAGAGAAATGTTCTACTATCTTTCAGTCTCAAGAAAGATTAGAAGTGTGCTATCAAAGCTCCATTGTGATAACTAAGGTTGCGGCCTTTCTATCACGGTTGGGAGGAAGACGGGGCAGAAGACTCCCAAAACCTTCGATTACGAAAAGAGATCAATCCACCGCCTATTCAACAATTTATAAATATCCTAGTAGACAATGCCGAGTAGATACTTTCTTTGAAGGCGCTCTTTGTTCGGAGTATTTCTATGGAGAGGATTCGAATTGCCCAAGCTCTTCTGAAGCCTATCAAGGAGCAAGGCCAAAGTGTTGGTTTCGAATAACTTCGGAGTGAAGAAGGTAGTAGTATTGAGTAGGTATGAATAGGAGGAGCGGAATAGATGTTAAAATTAGGTGATGAATCCCCAGACTTTACAGTTAAACTAACAAACTTAAAGCCTTTCAACCTTTATTCTACGTTGATGAAATCATCCGTCTTAATCAACTTCATTCGTGGTACTTGGTGTGAAGAATGCACTGATCACCTCAAGAGGATAGAGTCCTGGAGTAATAAACTCAATAACCATGATAAGAAAGTGACGACAATAATAATTACAGTTGAAAAAGAAAATAAAGTTAAGGCATGGTTAAATGATAACCCTACCTCTTATCTTATGTCTGCAGATGAAGAAGGACTTGTTGCTAAGCTCTTCGGCCTGATGGTTCCAGAAGATGCTTACTCTAAACCAGGTCTGCTACTGATAGACTCTCAGAAGATTATCCGATTAATATCACCAGACCTTATAGATTCTGAACGTAAAGTTGAAGATGCATTAAAATCTTAAAAGCTGCTAAGTACCGCTACTGGCAAAGGACTCAAGCAGCACTCCTAACTGCGCGTAACTTGAGCCTTACTACCATCCGGGTATAGATGTCTTTTAGTGAGTTTTCAATACTTGAAAACTCAAACGGTATGACTATATAATTTGATTACAGTTCTTAGAGGCTATAAGGTTTGACTGTATGAGTCCTTCCATAGATTCATAGATGGCCTTTGGCGCTTTTTCTTCGCCACTACCAAAAATCTGTGTATAGTTCTCTTGAAAAAGTCTTGGTAGAACCTTCTTTCCTGTATTATTACATTCGCATAGAGTGGCATAAGTCGTGAGGAACTCACCATGACCACGGGAGGATTCGTCTTTAATTTGCTCTATATTTTGAACGAGGAAGACTTTCTTGTCATGCTCTTTTATACCAATTAAAGAGCAGTCACCTACTGATGAAAGAGAGGTAGTTGTCGAAGAAATAGGAAAGAAAAATGAAAACTTTCGAACAGTCTTTTGACACTTTTTCCAGTTAAAGGCATGTGAAGGAATAGGAAATAGGAGTATGAGAATAATGAGCTTTTTCAAGATTTCATCCTTAAAATAAAGTTTTTATAACTCTTCAATTTTAACTCCTCCCATATTCATTTGCTTATGCACGGATAATTTTGCCGAATTAGTTGGTAAGTTAAAATTATTGAAGAAATCAGAAAACTTATCTAAAGGCTTGTATACCCGGATGGTGCTAAGACTCAAGTTACGCGCCGTTAGGCGTGCTACTTGAATTCCTTCCCAGTAGCGGTATATATTTAAATTATGTGATCTATCCCCAGACCACCAAGATTTTGAACGTAAAGCTGATGATGCTCTGGCACTTTAAATACACTCAGTAACTTAAAACTGCCAAACAAACCGTAGCTTAGTGAGGAAAAACTATCCGGTTGTAAATGGATTATCTTAAAATGGAGCGAAATGCTAATATTAAGCGTGAGGTCCTCAGTATGAAAAAACAATTGTCTGTCTTTCTTTTTAAAATATTACTCTGTTCACTATTGTCCATATCGGTCATTGCTCAGAAAAAGATTCGAAGTGAATGTTATTCTTCTGCTAACGAAGAGAGAATGTATTCAGATATATTCCCTTGGAATCAATCAAAGAAAGAAATGCTAGATAATTTTAATACTATTTATAAGTCCGGAAAGAGAATGGATCACAGAGTCTTCTATGAAGCTGGTCAGTATAAAATGCCCATTACAAGTCCTCTCTACCCAACTAAATATACGATTGTTCCAGACATCTTTATCAAAAGTCTTATCACTCATATTGAAACTGCTCTTGAAAGAGGCTATGTAGATGTTATTAACTTTGCAGATATGGGCCATAATCATTTCTTTATTCCCATGGACTACTATAAAAAAGAAGTCGATGATCTAGTTATTGAGCAAAGGGATAAGGGCTATGAAAAGATGATGGGTCATCCTGATATGCTTATGCTCTATCATACCGCCGAGCAACTGCGTTTTGAAGAAAAAGGTAAGAAAGAACTTATTGAAGATAGATATATTCAAAGAAGATTCTATACTCGCAATCTTATAGGACAAAATGATGGTTCACAGAAATTAGATTTTATTTTTGATCGACTCTCTGGTGGTAAAATCAATAGTTCGACTAGCTATAAAGAAAAACAATATAAGTATTGGGGTGGTGGTGTCTCCTTTAATGCAACAAAGAATGGCTGTTTTTCATTTAAAGACCCAAGAGATAAGAAAATATATTACTTTGACTTCAGCTACAATGACTTGGGGCCAAATCCTAGTATGAGTAATTAAGCACTAATACTTCCTTTTACTAATTATAATGACAAATCAAATTTTTCTATGCTATTGATTGGAGAAAACTAATAGGGATCAATCAATGAAGAAGGTTATTCTCCTTTCAATCCTTTGCATAAATACTTTTGCGATTGTGACTAAAGACTGCCCAAGCGAGATCGCGCTTAAAGTTACATTCCATGAAGACTCTATCAATGCTCAATCCCTTGAATACGATCGACTCTCAAATGGTATTTCTGCACAAGAAGTAGCTGCTCTCATTGAATTTCAAAAAGCGATTATTAAATCACAGTACTCAGACCTCTCGGTTAAGTTAACCGATAAGAGAAGTTCGACTTGCTATTACAAAGGCCAAAGCGATAAAGGCAATACTGTCTACGGTAGAATCGAGGGGAGCACAGGAATTGGATCTTTAGAACCTGCCCGCCTAAAACTAGAAGTAGATTCCTATACTAACTGGGATGACTTAAACTTCGTGCTAAAAATAGAATCAATGAACGGTGGTTACTTAGAATTTATAAACCAGAAAATTTCATTACAAACTCCCTTGAATAGCTGTGATTATGGTTGTGTTGAGCGTATGAGGTATATTGGAATAGCTTTCTTAGAAGGCTTTAGATCTCATTAAAAGAGAAGAAAACTTTTTAATCTCCCTCTTCAAATTCTAAGAATACATAGGAAAGAAAGACAACTAATAGTGTTCTCAACAGCTTGAGCTGATGAAGTCTTGTTCTTCCCTTTTTTTGGTGCGTTGCGCACTACAAAGTACTTGTTATTTTTATACACACGTACTAGATTCATCTCCTCGTAAAATAGTACTTAAGGATCAATCATGAAGCACAACCAGACAGGTCTTCTTCTCTTTCTCATGCTTATTTTCTTCTTTGCTCTACCTCTTATCGCAGCAGATCTAGATGGGCTTCAAGTTAAGTTTGGTGGAGATGCCTTCGTCAGGGGTTTTTCTACTGAGAAAGATAAGAGCTTGAAGTCTCAGGGTTATGCTCAGATGCTCCGCTTAAAACTTGATATTACAACTGAAGATAGAATTAGCGTGCGAACGCAAACAATCTTAAGTGCTAACAAGTGGAATGGTGACAGTGCCGAGCAGGCCATAAGTGGAAATTCAAGTGACGCTTTTAATGGCGGTAATCCTGTGCGCTTAGATTACGGTTATATTGAAGCTCCTTTGCCTAAGGGTTGGATGGCCCGGGCCGGAAGACAGGCAGCGAATTTTTCAGATTGCTTCAATACTTGCGACGACAGAAGAGACAGGCTGATGCTCTTTAAGCTCTATGGTAATTTGATGCCGGCCATCCTCTTTGACAAGCGCACTGAAGGTGCACTTAATAAAGAGGGTGATGATGGGGATATGTACGCAGCAGCACTTTTTCACCTCCATGCTCGCCATGAGTGGGCGCTTCTTTATGCCACTTGGCTTAATGATGACAAGAGCTATGTTCTAAGGAATGTTCATAACTTCTCTCCTTACTATAAGTATAAAGGAGATAAGTTCACAGGCATGATTGTTTGGAATTGGCTTGGGCTTGGAAGTAGGGGGTCGTGGTATCATGGGCATCATAACTCTATGGCCATCAAGGGAGAGTACCGCTTTCATAAGAATT